>JBGSWX010000001.1:0-7486 GCA_041751695.1 Burkholderiaceae bacterium
TCGCCCCGACCGCTTTGCGATCGCACGTAATCAGTGCAGAACGACAGGCTGATGCATCAACCCGCTGAACCCCTCCAAAAACTCATCGACTTCATCGGACGTCGGCCCCTGCCCAATCAGTTCCTGCACACTCTTGCGAAATGCGGCGGCGTTGTCGCCGCCCAGGAAAATTTCCTTGCGCAGATGCTTGTCCATGATTTCGTAGCCGCCCACGTCGCGATCGCCCACCAGAGCCGCGCCTTCGAACTCGAAGACACAGAACTGCGGGCTGTTATAGATCATCGTGACTGCCATGGCTTGATCCTTTCGCTGCCGGGTAACAACGCTTGCGCGCCTTACCTGCAATATCGGTACCTGGCGGCACGAATCAAGTGGCGAGTAGTCGCTAACCCTTGTCAGATTTTTACTTACGCCAGAAGTCAGGCGTCAGCAGCACCAGCACTGAAAACAGCTCGAGCCGCCCGATCAGCATCGCAAAAGTACAGACCCAGGTTTGAAAGTCATTCAACACGCCGAAATTAGAAGCCGGGCCGACTTGGTTCAACCCGGGGCCGGTGTTGTTGACGCACGCGACAACCGCGGTGAATGCTGTCGTCACGTCGAGGCCGGAAAGCAGCAATAGGAAGGTCAGCCAGATAATCGAAGCGCCGTAAATCAACATGAAAGCGAGCACGGCGAAGATCACGTTGTTTTCGATGACCGAGTTGTCCACGCAAACCGGGTTGATCGAGCGCGGATGCAGGATGCGAACCATCTCGCGTCGCGCCTGTTTCAGAAGAATGACTGCGCGGATCATCTTGATCCCACCTCCGGTGGAGCCGGCACAGGTGGCGAACCCCGCCACGAACAGCATCAAGAGCGGCGCAAAAGCAGGCCACAGGTTGTAGTCGGTGTTCGAATAGCCGGTCGTGGTGGCCACGGAAACGGTGTTGAACAGTGCGTAGCGAAACGCGCTTTCCCAGTCGGGATACACGTTTCGATTCAGCAGGAACGCCGCAATCACCGCCACCGTTGCCACCAGCGTGAATACATATGCCCGCGCTTGGGCATCTCTCCAGTACGCCCGCAACGACCGCTGTCGCCAGGCCGTGAAGTGCAGCAGAAAGCTGAAGCCGGCGAGAGTCATGAACAGGACGGCGATGAGCTCGATCGCCGGTGAATTCCAGTACGCGAAGCTAACGTCGTGCGACGAAAACCCACCCAGCCCGACGGTCGAGCACATATGCATGAAGGCGTCGCTCCAACTCATGCCGGCCCACCGATAAGCGAGGAAACACGCGAACGACAGCACGAAGTAGATGGCGTAGAGCGCCTTGGCGGTGTCCGCGATGCGCGGGGTCAGCTTCGTTTCCTTCAGCGGGCCGGAGGTCTCCGCCTTGAATGCCTGCGCGCCACCAACACCGAGCAACGGGAGAATCGCAACCACCAGCACCAGGACTCCCATACCGCCGATCCACACCATCACATGGCGCCACACGTTGATCGACAAAGGAAGCTGATCGAGCCCGGAAAGCGCGGTGGCCCCGGTCGCCGTCAAGCCCGACATTGCCTCGAAGTAAGCATCGGTGACCGACACATCGGGCAACTGAAGCAGAAGCGGCAACGTTGCAAACGCCGGCAGGACCGTCCACACCAACGTCACCAGCAAGAAGCCGTCGCGCGCCTGCAGTTCGCGGCGAAACCGGCGCGTGGCCAGCAGCAACGCAAGACCGCAGCCCGCCGTCGTGAGCAACGCAATGTCAAAACTCCGTTGCGCCCCGTCTTCATTTATGACGGCGAAGGCGAGCGGCAGCAGCAGCGTCGCCGCGAACATCAGCACGACGTAGCCGAGAACGTTGAGAACAGGAAGCGTGAAACGAGCAAGCGCGTTCATGGTGGAGCGGCGCGATTATGCGCGGCGTTCTCTTGCACTTGTTTGCGTCGTTGCCCCGCGTGACCCCTCTGAACGCGGGCGTCGCGATGATCGTTTCGCCTACCGGCCGTAGAGCACGCTAGGCAGCCACAGTCCGATCTGCGGGAACACATACAGCAGGAAGATCGCGATCACCTGGATACCCATAAACGGCAGCATTCCGGCGAATATCTGGTTGAGGGTTACGTGAGGCGGCGATACACCCTTTAAATAGAACGCGGCCATTGCCACCGGTGGCGATAAAAACGCGGTCTGCAGATTCAGCGCCACGAGCAGACCAAAGAAAAGAGGATCCACACCGTATTGCGGCAGCAGTGGAACAAAAATAGGCATGAAAATCACGATGATCTCGGTCCATTCGAGCGGCCAGCCAAGAATGAAGATGATCACCTGCGACAGCAGCAGGAACTCGATCGGCGACAGGCCGAGCGACGTCACCCACTTTTCGATGACCTCCTGGCCACCGAGTAACGCAAACGACGCCGAGAAAATTGACGCGCCGACAAACAGCCAGCACACCATCGCCGAGGTTTTCGCGGTCAGAAAAGCGGATTCGCGAACGACGTCGTAATTCAGTCGTCCATAGGCTGCCGCCAGCAGCAACCCCCCGAGTGCTCCTGCGGCGGCCGCTTCCGACGGGGTTGCCAAGCCGAAAACGATCGAACCGAGCACAGCAATAATCAGCAACGCAAGAGGAAAGAACGACCCCAGCAGCATCTTGAAAATCTCAAGACGCGCGAAGTTGAACGTGGCGTAAAACAGCAGCAGCGCGAGCGCGCACAAGCCGAGCGCAATCCAGAAGCCGAGCGGGGCCTCGACGCGCTCTGCGCCATCAGCCGTGACTGCCTTCTGCGCTTCAACGGGCGCATCCTTGACCTGCTCGACGGGTGCAAGCTTCGCGGCGTCGCTTTCCCCCGGCGGCTCTTGCACTCCTCCTTCAGTTGGAGGCGGCTCAGCCAGACCGCCCAATGCTTGATCGGTGCTCCCGCCTGCCTCGCCGGCAAAGCCCATCGCCTGCAAACCGCCGGCTTCCTGCACCGTCGGCGGCGCGGTTACCGCCCCGTAAATAAGGCCCATGAACAGCACAATTGCCAACGCCGGTAACGCCGTGACACCGAGCTGGAACGCCAGCGTGCGAGTCGGCACATCTGCATTTCGCGGGCCCTTTAAGCCGCGCACCAGCGCCGTCAGCGCGCGATCGCCGGTTTGCGACAGCCGTTGCGCAAAAGGCGGCAGTTCGACACGGCGCTCCTCTTGCGACAGTGGCGGCATCAAGCTGGGCTTGATCTTCGCGAGCACGATCACATAGCCGACGTATAACGAAGCGAGCATGATTCCCGGAAAAAACGCACCCGCGTAAAGCTGAACAACCGATACACCCGCGGTCGCTCCATAGACAATCAACAGCACCGACGGCGGAATCAGAATTCCGAGGCAACCGCCCGCTGTAACGGCGCCGGCGCCGACCTGGACGTTGTAACCGGCCTTAAGCATCGCCGGGAACGCGAGTAGTCCCATCAATGTCACGACTGCTCCGACGATCCCGGTGGCGGTCGCGAATATCGCGCACGTGACGATCGTCGCTACCGCGAGCGAGCCCGGCACGCGCGCCATCGCCAGATGCAAACTCCTAAACAGCTTTTCGATCAGGTTCGCGCGCTCGACCAAATAGCCCATGAACACGAACAGCGGAATCGCGATCAGCACGTCGTTCGCCATCACCGCATAAGTGCGCTGAACCATCAGATCGAGGATTTGCACCAAAGCGAGGTCCGGGTTGACGCTGCGGTACGCGAACCAGCCGAACAGCATCCCCATTCCCATCAGCGTGAACGCGGTAGGAAAGCCGAGCATGATCGCGACAACCACCAGCCCGAGCATCAATAGACCGAGATGGCCGGTCGTGATCGTCGGCGCCTGCCACAGCATGAAGACGCTGCCGGCGATGAGAAGCGCCATTAGCGAAAAGCCGAACCACAGTTCCTTCCTCATTTCTTCGGCGCGTGCACCACGTACTGGTCGAGCTTCTCGATATCCTCGTCCTTGACGTGCACCATTTCCTTCAGCTTGTCGACGTCGACTTCTTCAACGTCCTGTTCGCGCGATGGCCAATAACCCTGCTGCAAACAAATCACGCAGCGAACGATTTCGACGAAGCCCTGCAGTAGCAAGATGGCGCCGGCGATCGGAATCACCGTCTTGAACGGATAGATCGGCGGACCGTCGGCGGTAATGTTCGAATGCTCGTTGATCGCCCACGATTCGGAGGCGTAGTTGTAGCCGGCCCACGCCAGAGCGAACACACCCGGGATAAAGAAAACGATGTAAAGCGTCAAGTCGATCGAAGCCTGCGTACGGGGTCTAAAGAACCCGTACAACACATCGCCGCGTACATGGCCGTTCTTTGAAAGCGTGTAGGCGCCCGCCATCATGAATAGCGTTCCGTACATCATGATCATCGCGTCGAATGCCCACGCGTGCGGAGTACCCAGCGCGTAGCGGGAAAACACCTCCCACGACACGAACAGTGTGAGTGCGACGATCAGCCAGGCGAACGCCTGACCGACCCTGGTACTGAACCGGTCGACTGCAAGCAATAGCTTCTGCAATAGCTCTCCTGGCAGAAAAACACCATCCGGCGTGGCCGGATGGTGTCATGAACCCGTGCTGGTTTGTTAAGTCTTCTTGACCGTGGCAGCGGGCTTGCCGAAGTAGTGATTAAACGCCATACCTCGATTGACGTTGGTATCAAGCTCCCAGCGAACCGCGCGTTCGGCAAACGCGCGCATCGATGCTTCGACCTCCTTAAACAGCGGATTCTCAGCCGATTTCTTCGCAGCGGCCTGGTCGAAAGCGGCTAACTGACTCTGCAGCACCGCCGTCGGAGTACGGTAAAACTTGACACCCTGCTTGGTCTGCATCTCGATGTAGTCCTTCGAGTATCGGTCGACCGCCTTCCACGACATGTCGGACGAGGCCGCCTCGACACCGTTCTCGACAATTGACTTCATCTTCGCCGGAAGCGCGTCGTATTTGGTCTTGTTGAACAAGATCTCGAATTGCTCGGCACTCTGGTGAAAGCTCTGCAGCATGCAGATCTTGGAAACGTCCGGAAAGCCAAGCACGCGATCCGACGTTGCATTATTGAACTCCGCCGCATCGAGCAGGCCGCGATCCATCGCCGGGACGATCTCGCCGCCGGGCAGCGCGTTGACTGCAGCACCGAGTCCAGTGAAAACGTCAATCGACAGGCCAACGGTGCGGAACTTCAGTCCCTTCATGTCCTCCGCTTTCGTGACCGGCTTTTTAAACCAGCCAAGCGGCTGCGTCGGCATGGGTCCGTACGGAAACGAGACCACGTTGGCGCTGATCGAGTTGTAAATCTTCGTCAACAGGTCCTTTCCACCGCCATACTTATGCCAGGCAAGCAGCATGTTGGCGTCCATACCGAAAGCCGGACCCGACCCCCATAGCGCAAGCGCGGTCTGCTTGCCATAGTGATAAGCCAACACGCCATGACCGCCATCAAGCGTCCCCTTGCTAACGGCGTCCAGCAGGCCGAACGCCGGAACCACCGCACCCGCAGGCAACACCTCGATCTTCAGTTCGCCACCGGTCATGTCGTTAATCTTCTTCGCGAAATCGTTGGCGTATTCGTGGAAGATGTCCTTGGACGGCCACGTGCTCTGCATACGCAGAGCAACAGGGGTCGCCTGCCCCTTGGCGATCATCGGGAAGCCGAGTGCTACGGCACCCGCGCCCGCTGCGCCCGAAAGGAATTTGCGGCGTTTGCCGACTGAGGACGCTGTGTCCTTCTGCTCGTCTTTTTTCTTGAGGAAGTTCATTAAGGTCTCCTAGGTGATGCAATCCGTCGTTATGGAAATTCGAGCGACTCACAGGCGCGAAGCCATTCATTTCCTGGCAAGCGGCAACTGCAAGAGTCGCAAGAACAAATGCCGCAAGCGCGCATTCTATTGAAAGCGCCGGGGAATGTGACAAACCTCGCGTAAGTCCCAACAGCCCGGGCAAGAACGCGATCACCGCACTGCAACAACACTCCTAGAAAAATCCCAGACCGACGGTAAACATCCTTTCAACGCGCGAAATGATGCGCTTGTTTTCGACAAAGATAATCAGATGGTCTTCGGCCTGGATTGCCACATCGTGATGCGCCATCAGCACCTGCGCGTTATCGCCATGGCCGCGCACGATCGCGCCGATGATCGCACCGCGCGGCATCTCGATTTGCTCGATCGTCTTGCCGATGACGCGCGAGCTTCTCGCGTCGCCATGCACGATCAGCTCGAGCGCTTCGGCGGCCGCGCGCCGCAGCGTATGCGCCACCACGACATCGCCACGCCGCGCAAAGCGCAACAGCGCCGACATCGTCACATAGGAAGGCGAAATGGCGATATCGATCTGACCTCCCTGCATCAGATCGCCGTAGCTCTTGCGGTTGATCAACGCGATCACGCGGCGCGCGCCCAGCCGCTTGGCGAGCAGCGAGCTCATGATGTTGTTCTCGTCGTCGTTGGTGAGGGCAACGAATAAATCGACCTCGGCCACACCTTCCTGCGCGAGCAAGTCCTCGTCCGTACCGTCGCCCAGCAAAACGAGAACATCGGCCGCGACTTGCTGCGCCAGATATTCAGCGCGCCGTTTGCTGGTCTCGATGATCTTGACACTACAGCGCTGAGCGACGTCGAGCCCTTCGCCGGTAGAAAGCGCGCGCGCAAAGCGCAGCCCGATGCTGCCGCCGCCGGCGATCATCACGCGCCGCACCGGCTTGTCCATACGCCGCAGCTCGTTCATAACGGCCCGTACGTTGCGCGACGCGGCCATGAAAAACACCTCGTCGCCCGGCTGGATCATCGTGTCGCCGTCGACTCGCACACTCGCTTCGTTGCGAAACAGCGCAACGATGCGCGCATCGGCGTTCGGCAAGTGGCGGCGCAGCTCCTTGATCGGATGCGACACCAGCGGCCCACCGGCAAACGCGCGCACTGCGATCAGGCTCGCGCGGCCGTCGGCGAATTCGAGCACCTGCAATGCTTCCGGAAAATCCACCAGCTTCAGCAGATAGTCGGTCACCGTCTGCTCGGGGAAGATCACCTGCGTGGCACGAAAGCCGCCTTCGCCGATCAGGTTTGGATGCTGTGCCAGCTCGGTATTGCGCACGCGCGCAATGCGCGTGGGCGTGTTGTACAAATCCGCCGCAATCTTGCACGCCACCAGATTGGCCTCGTCGGAGGCGGTGACTGCAATCAGGATGTCGGCGTCATCGGCACCCGCCGCTTTGAGCGTCGACGGCAGCGCAGCGTTGCCGACCAGCCCACGCAGATCGAAGCGGTTCTGCAGCTCGGCAACGCGCGCGCCGTCGGTGTCGATCACCGTGATGTCGTTGGCTTCGGACACGAGCGCTTCGGCGACCGAAGTGCCGACTCGCCCGGCGCCGATGATGATGATCTTCATGAAGAAGCGAACGACTGGCTAGCCGGCGATCCTAGTCGTCATATTCGTCGCTACGCTTCGAGTAAACCGGCGGCTCGCTGCGAGCGACCGGTGACTCGTTGA
>JBGSWX010000002.1:0-7396 GCA_041751695.1 Burkholderiaceae bacterium
GCAAGGACCCTCCCGCTACCGCGGACCGCGAACGCGAGCGAGCAATGACGTTGTGGAGCGCTCGTGCTCAAACGCAATCGCGATGGCCTTGCCTCCCCAGCGGGCGACGGCGGCGGCTTCGGGGATGATGGTCATGTCGTAGTCGCCACCCTTGACGTAGATGTCCGGACGGATGACCTCCAGCGGCGCCAGCGGCACCGATTCGTCAAAGATCGTCACAAGAGTCACGGCTTCGAGTGCGGCCAGCAACGCGGCGCGGTCAGCCTCCCCGTTAAGCGGGCGGTCCCGCCCCTTACCCAGGGATCGGGCCGATCGGTCGCTGTTCACTGCAACGACCAGTGATGCGCCGAGAGCTCGCGCCCGGGCCAAGTAAGTGACATGACCGCGATGCAGGATATCAAAGACGCCGTTAGTGAAAACAAGCGGACGCGCCAACGCGTGAGCGCGTTGTGCAAGTGAATCGCTGCCGACTATCTTGGATTCGAACTGAGGAGCGGAAAGTTTCATCCGCTCACTGGGTTCGACGCGCCGAGCTTTGATCGCAGCGCGGGGTCCATCAGTGCATCATCGAGTCGCCCGAATACGGCGCTCGCCAGTCCTGGCACCGAAGGTACAACTGCTACGTCGCTGCCGTCCCTACCGAGCAATACGCGCAGTGGAACGCCGGCCGCCCGCGCGGCGCTTAGATCTGACTCACTGTCCCCAAACATGATCGAGGCGGAAAGGTCAATGTTCAGGTCTCTAGCGGCGGCGGTGAGCATGCCGGGTGCAGGTTTGCGGCAATCGCAGGAGCGCAGATACGAGCCCAAACCTTTGCTCGGATGATGAGGGCAAAAATATACGCCGGACAATGGCGCCTCAGCGGTGACGAACTCTGTTTTCATCCATGCAGTGAGCATTTTGAAATCGTCTTCGCTATATTGCCCTCGGCCAATTCCAGACTGGTTGGTCACCACGACGAGCAGGTAGCCTAGTTCGCACAACGCACGGCAGCCTTCAAGCACGCCCGGTACGAAGTCGAAGTCCTCGCGGCGGTAGACATAGCCGCGGTCGATATTTACGACGCCGTCGCGATCGAGAAACGCTGCGCGTCGCCGGTTTGGCTCATCGCGCCTCACGGCTTCTGCGCGAGTAACCAGCACACATAGCTTGCGGTTCCCTGTTCCACTCGCCGGAACTCGACATCGCAACCATTGGCGCGCAAGTTTCGTAGATCCGCTTGCGTGTACGCCTGATACTTGTCATTGAGGCCGTCGGGGAACGCCACGTATTCGATCAGTCCATCGTTTACGGCCTGTTCGAGTTTGAGGGGTGTGCCATCTCCGTGCTCGCGCAGACTGTTGACGACCGCGAGTGCGACATCGTTAAACGGCTGCGCCGTGCCAGTACCGACGTTGTAGATGCCGGACACCGGTTTGTTCCAGAAGTGCAGATTGACGGAGACAACGTCATCCACGTGAACGAAATCGCGCCGCTGTTCTCCGTCGGCGTACCCATGGCTGCCCTCAAACAACTTTACCTTGCCGTCGCTTCGATACTGATGAAAGTGATGAAACGCAACCGACGCCATCCGTCCCTTGTGCGACTCGCGCGGCCCGTACACGTTGAAGTAGCGCAGGCCGATGACCGGAGCTGATAGCTTGGGCAGCTCGCGGCGCACGACTTGGTCGAAGAGATACTTGGAGTAGCCGTAAATGTTCAGCGGCACTTGGCGGCGACCGTCGTCGACGAATTCCGGGCCTAATCCATATACCGCCGCAGAGGACGCATAAATGAACGGCACGCTTTCCTGCTGGCACCAACGTAACAGTTCGAGCGAATAAGCGTAGTTGTTGTCGAGCATGTACCGGCCATCGGTTTCCATCGTGTCCGAGCACGCGCCTTGATGAAATACAACCTCGGGTCGTGCGAGCCCGCGCGATCTCACGCGGTCGATGAAATCGCGTTTATCGAGGTAGTCGGCGATATCGCAGTCCACCAGGTTCTTGAACTTCTCCGCATCGCCGAGGTCGTCCACCGCTACGATGTCGTTGAAGCCGCGCTCGTTCAGCGCCTTGACGTTGTTTGAACCTACGAAACCCGCCGCACCGGTAATGACGATGCTCATAGAGCGTCCTTGCCGAAGAGCTCGTCGAAACTGACCGCGGCCGTGCCGAGTTTGCCGACGACGATGCCGGCGGCGCGATTTGCGACGGTCATCGCCTGCTGCAGAGTGGCACCCGCGGCCAACATCGCGGCCGCCACGGCAATTACCGTGTCGCCCGCGCCCGAAACATCGAAAACCTCTCGCGCCTGTGCCGGGACCGACAACTCGCCGTCAGCGGTGTAGAGAGTCATGCCTTCTTCGCTACGCGTCAGCAACAATGCTTTCAAGTCGAGCTCGGCGCGTAGTGCCTGCGCGCGCCGCGTGAGATCGTCCTCGCTGCGCCATCGCCCGACGACGTCGCGCAGCTCGGTGCGATTCGGCGTGAGCATGGTGGCCCCCTTGTAGCGAGCATATTCATCGCCCTTAGGATCGACGAGGACCTGCCGACCGGCAGCGCGTGCTTGTTCGATCATTTGACCGATGTGAGCGAGCCCTCCTTTGCCATAATCGGATAGCAGCACCAAGTCGTGCTTCGCAACGACGGTGCCAAAGCTCTCCAGCAAGGCGGAGAGCGCCTCCGCTTCGGGTACCTTTTCAAAATCGACGCGCAGCATCTGCTGCTGGCGGCCGATCACACGCAGCTTGACGGTTGTGCTCTGACTTGGATCGGAATGCGGCTGTGCTTCGATACCCGCCTGCGCAGCCAGCCGAGCTATCGTGCGCCCCGCCTCGTCATCTCCCAGAACCGTGAGCAGTCCTGCCCGTGCGCCAATGGACACGACGTTAAGCGCTACGTTGGCCGCGCCGCCCAAACGCTCCTCGCTGCGCTGGATGCGAACGACGGGTACCGGAGCCTCTGGCGAAACTCGATCGACATCGCCGAACCAGTAGCGATCTAGCATGGCATCGCCGACCACCAAGACTTTGCAAGCGGCCAGCGCTGCACGGCTCGGCGTCATAGCGTCCGACTAGCCGCTCGCAGATACGACGCGGCCGTATTTGTCGTCGAACCGGACGATGTCGTCTTCGCCGACGTAGTCACCGCAACTGACCTCGATCAGGCTCAAAGACGTGCGTCCGGGATTTTCCAGACGGTGTTTCGCGCCCAAAGGCACATAAGTCGACTCGTTTGGCGCGAGCAGCAACACGCGGTCGTCGATGGTCACCCTTGCAGTTCCATTGACAACCACCCAGTGCTCACTGCGATGATGATGCATCTGCAGCGACAACGATGCGCCAGGCTTCACTTCTATACGTTTGATCTTGAAGCTCGGGCCTTCCTGCAACACCGTGTAAGTGCCCCACGGACGCGTGACCGTGCGATGTAGCTTGTGGGTGTCGTGCCCGCGCCGCTTTAGTTCGTTGACGACGTCTTTCACCTTCTGCGATTCGTTTCGGTCGCACACCAGTACAGCGTCTGCCGTGTCGACGATTACCACGTCCTTCAAGCCCACCGCGGCAATCAATCTATCTTCGGTTTGCGCGTGCACGTTTACGCAGTCGGAGAGCAGCACGTCCCCGCTTGTCGTATTGCCGCCGGCGTCACGCTGAAACTCCTCTGCCACCGCCTTCCAGGAGCCGATGTCGCTCCATCCGAAGTCGCCCGCCAGCACCACTACGTTCGATTCCCGCTCCATCACGGCGTAGTCGATCGATATGTCGGGTGCTTGTGCAAAGGAGGATGCGTCGAGCAACACGCGCCGTGGCATGAGCGCGGGGGGGGTGCCGCGTTCGACAGCCTCGCGCGCGGCCGCCAGCACCGCTGGCGCGTGCCGCTGCAGGGCATCGAGCATTGCTCGCGCCGTGAAACAGAACATTCCACTGTTCCACAGAAAATTGCCGGCGGCGACGTACTCGGTTGCCTGCTCCAGCGGCGGCTTCTCCACAAACCGCCGCACCGCCTGCTGTTGCGTCCCAAGCGGAATCGCGGCGCATTCGATATAGCCGAAGCCGGTTTCCGGCATCGTCGGGCGTATTCCAAACAACACGATCCGTCCGGCGGCGGCCAGGCTTCCCGCGTGTGCTACGACGTCGGCGAAACGTTTTTCGTCCTGAATTAGGTGATCCGCGGGCATGACGAGCGCGGGCTCGTCTTCCTTGCCCTGGCTCGACAACAAGACGCAAGCCGCGGCAATCGCCGGAGCCGTGTTGCGGCCGACAGGCTCCAGCAACATCTGACATTCAATTCTTGCAACGTCGTCAAGAGCGGCGAACTCCTCGGCGGTCCTGAATGCATACTCCGCGTTCGTGAGTACCAGACAGGACGGGGCTCCCACGTGCACCGCACGCAGCGCAGTGCGCTGCAATAGCGACAGCCCGCCGCCTACCTTCATGAACGGCTTGGGCATTGTCTCGCGCGACACCGGCCACAATCGGCTTCCGGAACCGCCCGACAGAATTATCGCCAGCATCGCTCAAGCTCCCGCTGCTAGACGTCGTAAGTCGGCTTCCATCATCATCTCGACCAACTGCGGTAACGACGTGCGCGGTGTCCATCCTAGTTTGCTTCGCGCTTTAGCCGGATTGCCGAGCAGTATGTCGACCTCGGCGGGCCTCATAAACGAGGCATCTATTTTGACGTAGGGTTCATAGTCGAGGCCGACATGCGAAAAGGCGAGTCGGCAAAATTCACGCACAGTGTGTGTTTCACCCGTGGCGAGCACATAGTCATCCGGCTTGTCCTGCTGAAGCATCAGCCACATTCCTTCCACATAGTCGCCGGCGAACCCCCAGTCGCGCTTCGCATCCAGGTTTCCTAGACGTAGTTGACTTGACCTGCCGAGCTTGATCCGAGCGGCGCCGTCTGTGATCTTGCGCGTTACAAACTCGATGCCGCGCAGCGGTGACTCGTGATTGAATAAGATTCCGCTCGAGGCGTGCAGATCGAAGCTCTCGCGGTAGTTCCTGGTGATCCAATGTCCATAGAGCTTCGCGACCCCGTACGGGCTGCGAGGATAGAAAGCGGTTTCCTCATCCTGCTTTTCTTTCTGCACGCACCCGAACATTTCACTGGTAGATGCTTGATAGAAGCGCGCGGTGGGAGAGACTCTGCGAATTGATTCAAGCAGCCGGGTAACGCCTATCGCATTTACGTCCCCGGTGAACTCGGGTTGATCCCAGGAGCTGCCGACAAAACTCTGCGCAGCGAGGTTGTAAACCTCAGTCGGGCGCGCCTTTTCAACAACTCGCATCAATGAAGACGTGTCCGTCATGTCGCCGTTGATGAACTGCACGTCGTCCCAAACTCCCAACTCCTTCAGTCTCCACGTGGAGTCAGTGCTGCGACGTGCAAGCAGACCGTGAACTGCGTAGCCTTTCTTGAGAAGCAGCTGCGCAAGATAAGCGCCGTCCTGACCCGTGATGCCTGTAATCAATGCGGTCTTGTTCATAAGTTCGCGTGCGTGCAGGCGGAGAACGCCTGCTCATAGACATCCTTGAGGGTTCGAGACAACAGGATCTGAGGCCTCCATCCGAGCGATTGAAGTTTTCGATTATCGCCTACCAGCCGCGGTGTTTCAGAAGTGCGCAGGCGCGCTGGGTCGACCTCGATCTTGACTTCCGTTCGCGCGGCGAGCACAAGTTGCCGCAGCACGTAGGCGAGCTGGAGACCAACCCCAGAGCACACGTTGTAGACCGCGCCGCGATCGCCTCGCTCCAGTAGGGTGAAGTACGCGGCAACGACGTCGCGCACATCACTGAAGTCCCGTTCCACCGAAAGGTTGCCGACGGCGAGCGTTGATGGGCGCTCGCCAGCTGCGATAGCAGCGATCTGCGCTGCAAAGCTCGCGACCACGAAGCGCGCATCCTGTCCCGGCCCTATGTGGTTGAAGGGACGCGCGATTACAACGTCGAGACCGTTTCTGCGTGCGGACTCGAGACAGACGATCTCGGCAGCCAATTTGCTGGCTGCGTATGGATTGCGCGGCGCGGTGGCCTGGGATTCTTCGATCGGAATCTGCGAAGGGTCGACCGACCCGTAAACATCGGCAGAGCTCACAAAGAGCATGCGCCCCCGGAAACCGCTATCAAGCGCGGAGCTGACAACGTTCGCGGTCCCGATCGTATTTACAGAATACGTTTCAACCGGTTGCTTCAGCGAATCGGCCACCGACGACTGGGCCGCCAGATGCAGAATCCAATCCGGTGCGGCGGTGCTTATCACTTCTGCCACCGACCTCGTATTGCGAACATCGAAATCCGCCGCAGGAATTGCGACTTCGATGTCTCCTCTTGTGCGTGCTTGAGCCAGAACATGTGTTCCAACAAATCCGTTGTGTCCGAGGACGAGCAGGCGAGACATTTTCAGAAGAGATAAACACCGCGTTTTGGCCGCCAGACAATCGTGTACGACTCTTAGCCGATTCTAACGGGGCACGGACAGGCCTAAGACTCACCGTCGCGTTGTTAAACTGCATCCGCCATGCGACGCTTAACAGTTCTATGCTGAATCAAGGAATCTTTAAGGCTTATGACATCCGCGGCATCGTCGATCTCACTTTGACGGAATCGGCGGTGCAGGCGCTTGGCTCGGCACTCGGCGCGCTCGCTGTTGAAAGCGCGGTGACGTCGATCGCCGTAGGTCGCGACGGCCGGCTTTCCGGTCCGAAGTTGCGTGACGCCTTGATCGATGGCATTACAAGTACGGGCACCGATGTCATCGACATCGGCATGGTGCCGACGCCGGTGCTTTACTTCTCGACGCATCATTTGAAGACCGGCTCGGGCGTCGAGATCACCGGGAGCCACAATCCTCCCGAGTACAACGGCCTGAAGATGATGATCGCCGGCGCGACTCTGCACGGCGACGGCATTCAGTCGCTGCGGCACCGGCTTGAGCAGGGGCGCATCGCGACTGCGTCTGTGCGCGGACAGAGCAGAAGTATCGACGTTGTCCCGGCGTATCTGAATGCGATCACTTCCGACGTAAAACTCGCCCGGCCGATGAAAATCGCGATCGACTGCGGCAACGGCGTTGCAGGCGCGGTTGCTCCCGAGCTTTATCGCCGCTTGGGATGTGAGGTCATTGAACTGTTTTGCGATGTCGACGGCACGTTTCCAAATCATCATCCCGATCCCGCTCATCCGGAGAATTTGCAGGATCTGATTCGCTGCCTGAGCGAGACCGATGCCGAGATCGGCCTCGCATTCGACGGCGATGGCGACCGCCTCGGTGTGGTGACCAAGGATGGCCAGATCATTTACCCGGATCGACAGATCATGATGTTTGCGCAGGATGTGCTCGCGCACCATCCGGGTGGCGAAATCATCTTCGACGTCAAGTGCACACGCCTGCTCGCACCTTGGATTCGC
>JBGSWX010000003.1:0-5741 GCA_041751695.1 Burkholderiaceae bacterium
TGATGGACGAGCCATTGTCGAACCTCGATGCGCAATTGCGCGCCGAGATGCGAAGTGAAATCCGCGCGCTGCAGCGCACGCTCGGGATTACGATGGTGTACGTGACCCACGATCAGGTCGAGGCGATGTCGATGGCCGACCGCGTCATCCTGCTGAACCGCGGCGAGATCGAACAGAACGGAATGCCGGTCGATCTTTACGAAACGCCGGCGAACACATTCGTCGCTCGATTCATCGGCACGCCGCCGATGAACCTGTTGCCGCTGGTCGCGCGGCGCGATGGCGCCGTCATCAAGGGAACCGACGGGCCGGTGGTCTTGCCGGCGCAATTCGCCGACGGCCTGCTCGGTGTGCGACCCGAACATATTCGCGTGCAGCGCGACGGCGAGCACGTGGCACGGGTCGATGGTGTCGAATACCTGGGCGGCGATTCTCTGATTGCCTGCAAACTCGGTGAAACCAGTATTGCGGTGCGCCAGTCGGGAGCAGTAGGGTTGGCCGGCGGCGACGTGATTCGCCTCGCATGGCCCGGCGGCGCACAGCACTGCTTTGATGCATCGGGAGCGCGAGTCCGTGCTCCCGAGCCATACGTGGCGACGATGCTCGCCTAGAGCGCCGCCGCCTCTTTGACACCTAAGGGAGGAGACGATGTCGTTTGTACGTTTGAGTCGCTGGTTTGCCGGTTGCGCGAGCGCGCTCGTATCTGCGCTTGCACTCGCGCAGGCGCCGGTCGAAGTTTCGTTCTACTACCCGGTTGCGGTCGGCGGGCCGATCACCAAGATCATCGACGGCTATGCAGCTGCCTTTGAGAAGGACAACCCTGGCATCAAGCTGCGCCCGATTTACTCGGGCAGCTACCAGGAGTCGATCGCGAAGGCGCTGACCGCCGTGAAGGCGGGCGACCCTCCGGTGCTGTCGATCCTGCTGTCCACCGACATGTACACGCTGATCGACGAGGACGCGATCATCCCGTTCGACGATGTCGTCAAGCCGGCAGATCAGGCGTGGGTCAAAAGCTTCTATCCCAGCTTCATGGAGAACAGCCAGACGGGAGGCAAGACCTGGGGCATTCCGTTTCAGCGCTCGACGATCGTTCTGTACTGGAACAAGGAGATGTTCAAGGCCGCGGGGCTCGATCCGAACCGGCCTCCGCAGACCTGGGCCGAACAGCTCGACTACGCGCAGAAGCTCACCAAGCGCGATGCGTCGGGCAACGTCAGCCAGTGGGGCATTCAGGTTCCGTCATCCGGCTTTCCGTACTGGTTGTTCCAGGCGTTCGCCATTCAGAACGGCGTCAACCTGATGAACGCTGCAGGCACTCAGACCTACTACGATCGTCCGGAAGTCATCGCGGCGTTGACCTACTGGGTCGATCTCGCAAGAAAGCACAAGGTGCATCCCGAGGGCATTGTCGAATGGGGCACGACACCGCGCGACTTTTTCGAGCGCAAGATGGCGATGATGTGGACCACGACCGGCAACCTCACCAACGTGAAGAACAACGCCAAGTTCGATTTTGGCGTGGCGATGCTGCCCGCCGGCAAACAGCGCGGCAGCCCGACCGGTGGCGGCAACTTTTATCTGTTCAAGAAGACGACGCCGGCGCAGCGCGAAGCCGCATTGACGTTCGTCAAGTGGGCTACACAGCCTGAGCGCGCGGCACAGTGGGGGATCGACACCGGTTACGTGGCCGTCACGCCCGCCGCGTTCGAAACGCCGGTGATGAAAAAGTACGTGCAGGACTTTCCGCCGGCCGCGGTCGCGCGCGACCAGCTGCCCTATGCGAAGGCGGAATTGTCGACGCATGACAATCAGCGCGTGACCAAGGCGCTGAACGACGGTCTGCAGGCGGCGTTGACCGGAACGAAGACGCCGGAGCAGGCGATGAAAGACGCGCAGCGTGAGGCCGAGCGGCTGTTGCGGTCGTACAAGTAACTTAAATCACTGCGAGCCGCTGCGCGCAGCATCCGCCCGTAAGGGCGGATCTTGTGCGCACGACTTTCCCGGATAGAGCGCGATGACTCGCACGACCCAATGGGTCTACGGCTGGCTGCTGCTGTTGCCTGCGTTATCCCTGCTCGCACTCTTCACCCACTATCCGGCGGTCGCAAATCTCTGGCACAGCTTTTTTTCGACGCCGCGAGCGGCGCGGCCGGCGGTGTTCATCGGGCTCGACAACTACCGCACGCTGCTGGATGACCCGATCTTCTGGCAATCGCTGACCAACAACCTCTGGTACGCGCTCGGCACGATCCCGCTGTCGATCGTGATCGCGCTGGCCATGGCTCTGTGGGTCAACGGTCGTTTGGCTGGACGCGGCATGCTGCGCCTGGCGTATTTCACGCCGACCGTGCTGCCGATGATCGCAGTCGCAAACATCTGGCTGTTCTTCTTCACGCCTGAATACGGGCTGCTCGAACAGATCACGCGCTCGCTCGGTTTCGCGACGCACAACTGGCTTGGCAGCAAGTCGACCGCACTGGCCGCCTTGATGATCGTCACAGTCTGGAAGGAAGCCGGATTTTTCATGATCTTTTATCTCGCGGCGCTGCAGTCGATGTCGCCGCATTTGGCCGAGGCGGCAGCGATCGAAGGTGCTTCGCGTTGGCATTTTTTCCGCCGCGTAACGCTTCCGCTGTTGATGCCGACGACGCTGTTCGTGCTCGTCAACGCGGTCATCAACGCGTTCCGGCTGGTCGACCATGTCGTCGTGATGACCCGCGGCGGGCCGGACAACGCCACATCGCTTCTGCTCTTCTATGTTTTCGAGACCGGGTTTCGCTTCTGGGACTCGTCGTATGCGGCCACGCTGACGATGGTGCTGCTTGCGATCCTCGCCACAACCGCGTTGCTTCAGTTCTTCGTGCTCGATCGCAGGGTGCACTACCAGTGAGTGCGGCCACTGCAATCTACGAGCGCCGCGGAAGCGCGCACGTGCTGGAGACACTGGCGGCTTGGGTGCTCGGCATCCTCTGGGTGCTGCCGCTTGTGTTCGCGTTCTGGACCGCGTTTCATCCGGCCGAGTTCTCGACGCGGTTCGTACTGGGCGCGCCACTGACGCTCGAGAACTTCGAGAAAGCATGGCAGGCGGCGCCGTTTGCGCGTTACTTCGTCAACACCGTGACCCTGGTGACGATGATCCTGGCCGCGCAACTGGTGCTCGTCACGTTAGCGGCCTATGCGTTCGCGCGATTCGAGTTTCCGGGACGCGATGTCGCGTTTGCGCTGGTGCTGGTGCAGCTGATGGTAATGCCCGACGTGCTTCTGGTGGAGAACTACCGCACGATGACCACGCTCGGCATCAAGGACACGATCCTCGCGATCGGCTTGCCGTATTTCGCGAGCGCCTTCGGAATATTCCTGTTGCGCCAGACGTTCAAGACCGTACCGAAAGAGCTCGACGAAGCTGCGCGCGTCGAAGGCTGCTCGCCGCTCGCAACGTTATGGAAGGTGTATGTGCCGCTTGCGAGGCCGACATACCTGGCGTTCGCGCTGGTCTCGGTGTCGTATCACTGGAACAATTTTCTGTGGCCTCTGATCATCACCAATTCGGTCGAGTCGCGGCCGGTGACGGTGGGCTTGCAGGTATTCTCGGCCACCGATCAGGGCATCGACTGGTCGATCATCAACGCGGCGACGCTGCTTTCGGCCGGGCCGCTGTTGATCGCGTTCCTGCTGTTCCAGCGGCAGTTCGTGCAGTCGTTCATGCGCGCGGGAATCAAGTGAAGGTCATGAGCTGGAACGTGCAGTGGTGCTGCGGTATCGACGGCCTGGTGGATCCGGCGCGCATCGTGTCCGAAGCGAAGCGCATCGCCGACTTTGACGTGCTGTGCCTGCAGGAGATTGCGGATAACTTCCCCGCTCCGCGACTGGCGGGCAACGACGCGCGCGATCAGTTCGCTGAAATCGCGGCGCTGCTGCCCGACTACGCGGCGTTTCCCGCGATCGCAGTCGATCACCCGGCCGAAGGCAGCGCGCGACGCCGGTTCGGCAACATGATTTTGTCGAGGCTTCCCGTGCGGCAGGTCCATCGGTGGTCCTTGCCGCATCCAGCGGATCCGGGCAAGCCCGGCATGCCGCGTATCGCGATCGAGGCGGTCGTGGCTGCGCCTTTCGGCGACGTGCGCGTGATCACGAACCATCTCGAGTGGTATTCGCTCGCGCAGCGCTCGGCGCAGGTCGAGGCGTTGCGCGGTATCTATGCCGATGGGTATGCGCACGCACGCGCGGCCGAAATGATGATGAGCGACGGCGGGCCGTTCCAGACGTTCGTGCGGCCGCACGCCACCCTCATATGCGGCGACTTTAACCTCGAGCACGGCAGCGCGCTGCATGCACGCATGGTGGCGCCATTTTCCGACGGCACGCCGGCGCTTGCCAATCCATGGGGTCGGCTGCATCCGGGCGAACCGTATCCGGCGACGTTCTGCCTCTACAACCGCATCGCCGACTACGGCGAACTTCACTGCGATTTCTTTTTCGTGAGCCCCGAGGTGATGCAGCGTGTCGACTTGCTGCACGTCGATCAGCAAACGCAGGCATCCGATCATCAGCCCATTGTGTTGACGCTGCGCTGACGCTCAGGCCGCGCTGGTGCATGTGGCGGCGGCCGACAAGGTCGGTCGCCTGACAGCGGGCCGCGGAAGACGTTGGTTGAACTCGAGCAGCGCCTGTCCGGTCGGTGTCGGTTTCTTCGCGAGATCTTCCGGCGCGCATTGCGCGACGATGCGACCGCCACCCGCGCCGCCCTCGGGCCCGAGATCGAGAATCCAGTCGGCTTCTGCAATCACGTCGAGGTTGTGCTCGATGACGATGACGGTGTTGCCGCCGTCGACCAGCCGATGTAGAACGCGAACCAGTTTGTCGACGTCGGCCATGTGAAGGCCGACGGTGGGTTCGTCGAGCACATACAGCGTTCTCGGCGCGCGTTGCCCGCGGCGGGTGAGCCGAGTCGCCCGGCCGCCCGAAGACGAGGCGTCGTCCCCCTCGAGGGGACCGTCGCCGAAGGCGATAGGGGGCAACGGAAGTTCATCGCGCACTTTCGAGAGTTCGGCGACCAGCTTG
Source organism: Burkholderiaceae bacterium (assembly GCA_041751695.1). Taxonomy (GTDB): domain Bacteria; phylum Pseudomonadota; class Gammaproteobacteria; order Burkholderiales; family Burkholderiaceae_F; genus JACCZX01. Next base: position 5,065 of record JBGSWX010000003.1, read on the forward strand.
ATGCGCTGCGCTTCGCCGCCCGACAGCGTCGGAGACGGCTGGCCCAGCGTCAGGTAGCCGAGGCCGACGTCGCGCAACAGCCGCAGGCAATGCGAGATCGAGCGGTGCACCGCGAAAAACTCGACCGCCTCGTCGATTTCCATTCGAAGCACGTCGCCGATTGACCTGTCGCGCCACTTGATCGCGAGGGTCTCTTCGTTGAAGCGCGCGCCGCCGCACACGTCGCACAACACCTTGACGTCGGGCAGAAAGCTCATCTCTATCGTGCGCACGCCCTGACCCTCGCACGCGTCGCAGCGGCCGCCCTTGGTGTTGAACGAGAAGCGGCTCGCGCTGTAGCCGCGCGTGCGCGCTTCGAGCGTCTCCGCATACAACCGGCGGATCGCGTCCCAGAAGCCGACGTAGGTTGCGGGGCACGAGCGCGGCGTCTTGCCGATGGGCGTCTGGTCGACTTCGAGTACGCGATCAAGCTCGCGCCAACCTTCGATGGCGCTGCACCCGATCCACGCTTCCTTCGCGTTGCGTTGGCCGACGACAGTCTGCAGATTCGCGAGCAGCACGTCGCGCGCCAGCGTCGACTTGCCGCTGCCCGACACGCCTGTCACCACGGTGAGGCGCTCAAGCGGAAACGCGGCGTCGACCGCGCGCAGGTTGTTCATGCGCGCGCCGCGCGCGGT
>JBGSWX010000004.1:0-2259 GCA_041751695.1 Burkholderiaceae bacterium
CGAGTGAGTTCCGTTTCTAACCCACCGCGGCCAGCGAGCCGTCATTAGCAATAGAGGAGACAGTAATGCAGAAGAGAACTTTGATGCGGACGCTGATGGCCACTGCGGTAATCGGCGCGTTTGCAACGACGGCTTGGGCACAGTCAACCGGGCCGGTCAAGATCGGCGTGCTGGCAACGCTGGAAGGACCGTTTGCTGCGGGCGGCGCCGACGGCATGCGCGGCGCGGAACTGGCGATTCGTGAGCGTGGCGGCACAGTAGCGGGACGCAAGATCGAAATGATCAAGGCGTCGTCCGATGCGAAGCCCGACGTCGCGGTGAACTCGGCGCGCAAGCTGGTCGAGCAGGACAAGGTCGACATCCTCGTCGGCCCACTGTCAGGCGGCGAAGGCATCGCCGTCAAGGATTATTCGAAGACGCAGCCGCAGGTGACCTTCATCAACGGCTCATCGGGTGCGCAAGCGACGACATTGACCAGCCCGTCACCCAACTTCTTCCGCTTCAACACCGACGGCGGGCAGTGGATGGTGGGCCTCGGCAAGGAAGCGATGAAGCGCGGCTACAAGCGCGTGATGGTCATCGCAGAGGACTACTCGTTCCCGTATTCGCAGGTGCAGGGCTTCATGACCGAGTACTGCGGCGCGGGCGGCAAGGTTCCGATCAAGGCCTGGGTGCCGCTCGGTGGCAAGGATTACGCATCGGTCATTGCGCGCATCCCGAAAGACATCGACGCGCTGGTCGTTGTGCTCGGCGGCGCCGACGCGGTGAACTTCCTCAATCAGTACGAAGCTGCCGGCGGCGACAAACCGATGATCGGCGGGTCGATCACGGTGAGTCAGGACGTTTTGAACTATCGCGGCAAGCGGCGCGATTCTCTGGTCGGCACGTTGTCGGCCGGGCCGCTGGCGGATTCGATCGACACGGCCGAGTACAAAGCGTTCGTTGCGAGTTACAAGAAAAACTTCCCGGACGGCTATCCAAGCCCCGGCCTGTTTGCGCTCAACTACTACATCAACATGAAAGCCGCGCTCGACGGGCTCGACGCCGTCAAGGGTGACTTGGGCGACGGACAGAAAAAGTATCGCGACACGCTGGCGAAGATGACGTTGAAGACCCCGGTCGGCGACATCAAGCTCGATGAAAACCGGCAGGCAATCGGCACCACGTTCATCACCGAAGTGGTGAAGGACGACAAGGGCGGGTTGTACAACAAGGTGGTGGGCAAGACCGACAACATCACGCAGACGCTCGGCCAGAAACAGGCCGACTTCAAGATGGGCTCGCGCGACGTGCCCGATTGTCCGTAAGGGAAAACGAAAAGGTTCGGAGTCGGGCGCAACGCCCGGCTCCGCCTCTTCCTCTCATGGCCGCCGTCCTCGAACTGCCTACCGCCGCGCGCACGCGATCCGCCGCGTTGTCGGGTGACGCGCTAGTGCTGGAGCATGTCACGCGGCAGTTCGGTGCGTTGCGTGCAATTGAAGACATCAGCTTTGCAGTGCCGGCCGGCGAGCGGCGCGCAATCCTCGGCGCAAACGGCGCGGGCAAGACGACTTTGTTCAACGCGATCACGGGCGATTTTCCGCCGACTCATGGCCGCGTCCAGTTCTTCGGTGAAGACGTTACGAATCTACCGCCGCACGAACGGATTCGACGTGGCTTGCGACGCACGTATCAGTCGTCGCTGCTGTTTCGCGAACTGTCGGTGCGCGACAACCTGTTTCTCGCCGTACGCGGTGGTACGCGCGGGCGCTTCAACATGCGGCGCCCACCGCGCTCCGATCCGAGCGTAGTCGCGGCCGAAGCATTGCTGCACCAGGTGCGGCTCGATGTCGTCGGAGATACACCCGTGGCATCCCTATCGCACGGACAGCAGCGGCAGCTCGAAGTCGGAATGGCGTTGGCCGGGGCGCCGCGATTGATCCTGTTCGACGAGCCCGCCGCCGGATTGTCGCCCGCGGAACGCCGCGAGCTCGTTGCATTGTTAAGAGCTTTGCCGCGACACCTCGGCTTCGTGCTGATCGAACACGATCTCGATATCGCACTCGGGGTGGCCGAGCGCGTTACGGTGATGCACAACGGCCGCGTGCTGAAGCATGGGTCGCCGCAGGAGATTCAGAGCGACGCGGAAGTGCACGCGATCTACATGGGCGCAAAGGGTCATGCCGGAGGTGTTCATGTCCACTGACATGCTCCCGACCCATCCGGGTTCGTGCCACTGCCGTCGAGTCACATTCGAGGTGCGAGCCAATCTCGACTACG
>JBGSWX010000005.1:0-12082 GCA_041751695.1 Burkholderiaceae bacterium
GGGTGTCGCCATCAGCGCGAATAGCGGGTTATGCGAGTCGTAGCTGCCGGGCGTCCATCCGAGCAGATAGAACGACGTATTGCGCGACAGTATTTTCGGGAAGTAGCTGCCCTTGGTCTCGGCCGTCAGGTTCACCTTGACCCCCGTCTTTGCCAGCATGGCCGCGACTGCCTTGCAAATTTCTTCATCGTTGACGTAGCGATCGTTCGGGCAATTCATCCCCACTTCGAAGCCCTGCGGATAACCCGCTTCGGCCAGCAGTTTTTTCGATGCTTCGACGTCAAAGGGAAGGCGCTTGTTCATGTCAGGCTGAAAGCCGTTGATGCCCGGCGCGATCATCAGCGCAGTAGGTGCCGAGGCGCCGCGCATCACGACTTTCTGAATCGCGTTGACGTCGATCGCCTGATAAAACGCCTGCCGCACCCGCTTGTCCTTGAACGGATTCTTGCCCTTGACGCTCGATGACAGCAGCTCGTTGCGCGACTGATCCATCCCCAGGAAAATCGTGCGCAGCTCGGGCGCCTGCATCACCTTGAGGTTCTTGTCGGCCGAGATGCGCGCAATGTCCTGCACCGGCACCGGTTCCATCATGTCGACTTCGCCCGACAGCAAAGCCGCGACGCGCGTAGACGAATTGCCGATCGGTGTGAAGATCACTTCCTGCACGTTGCCTTCGATCTTGCCCCAGTAGCCTGCATTTCGCTGCAGTGTCGTGCGTATGTTGGGGTCACGCGAGCGCAGGCGGTACGGTCCGGTGCCATTGGCCTGGAACGATGCGGTGTTCTCCGTCCCCTTGCGCTTGTCGACCGGCTGTACGGCCTTGTTCTTCTCGCACCAGCTCTTGGACATGATGTACCAGTTGGTGATCACGTCCGGCAGAATGGGAAACGGCTCGGTCGTGATGATGTCGATCGTGTGATCGTCGAGCTTGCGGATCTCCTTGATCTGGCCGACGTAGGTCTTGACGTCGGACCCTTCGCCTTTGCCGCGGTTAAAAGAAAAGATTACGTCGTCGGCGGTGAACGGTGTGCCGTCATGAAACAGCACGCCCTTGCGCAGATTGAAGCGCCACACAGTGGGCGCAGTCTGCTTCCAGTCGGTGGCCAGCAGCGGTATGAGTTCGAGCTTCTTGCCGCGCCCGATCAACGGCTCGTACATGTTGCCGGTGAACGAAAGCTGAAACGACTCGTTCAGCGAGTGCGGGTCCATCGACAGCGCATCGCCCTGGTTCGCGAATTTGAATGTCTGTGACTGCGCAGCGATCGGGTATCCGAACGCCGCAATGCCTGCAAGCGCTGCCGCAGCGGCAAAAACGCGCAATGTCTTCATCGGGACTCCTTTAATGGTTTGCCATCGCAACCGGCATTCTGCGCTCGGCCAACGCCGAGAAAAACGCAGCGCCGAGCGGAATAATGGCGTCGTTGAAATCATATCGGGTGTTGTGCAAAAAACAGTTCGAAGGCCCACCGCCCTGGCCCAGCCGCAGATAGCAGCCGGGTTTGGCCTGCAGCATGAAAGAAAAATCCTCAGCGCCCATGCTCGGAGCCAGATCGCGGATCACGTTGTCTTCCCCCACTAGCTCGGCGGCGACGTCGCCGGCAAAGCGCGCTTGCAACGGATGGTTGATGGTCGCCGGGTAAATGCGTTCGTACACAATCGTCGCTTCGGCACCGAAGGCGCGTGCGGTCGACTCGACGAGCTCGGTCAGGCGGCGCTCGATCAGCTCCTGCGTATCGACTTTCGATGTGCGCACCGTGCCCGTGAGCTTGACCTCGCGCGGCACCACCGAAAACGCACCGGGACTTCCGGCCTGCACCGAACACAGGCTCAATACTGCGTTGTCGAGCGGCGCCACGTTGCGCGAGACGATCGTCTGCGCCGCTGTGATGATGTGGGCCGCAACCACGATCGGGTCCACCGTCAAATGCGGATGCGCGCCATGGCCCCCCTTGCCACAGATCGTGATCTCGACACGATCCGCCGAAGACATCATCGGACCCGAGTTCAGCCCGATCTGGCCTGCGGGTAACGGAGGCCAGTTATGCATCGCATAGACTTCCTCCGCGGGAAAGCGCTCGAACAAGCCATCTTCAATCATCGCTTTGGCGCCCGCGTACCCTTCCTCGCCCGGCTGAAAGATTAAATACACGGTGCCGTCGAATTTTCGGGAGCGCGCCAGATACTGCGCCGCGCCGACCAGCATCGTCGTATGGCCATCGTGGCCGCAACCGTGCATCAGCCCCGCCTTGGTCGAGCAGTGGGCGAACTCGTTTTCCTCGGTGATCGGCAGCGCGTCCATGTCGGCGCGTAATGCAATCGAACGGCCTGACTTGGCTGTTGCACCGTGGATCACACCGACCACGCCGGTCTTGCCCACCCCCGTATGCACCTCGATCCCAAGCTCGCGCATGCGCCCGGCCACCAATGCCGAGGTGCGATGCTCTTCGAATCCCAGCTCCGGATTGGCGTGCAGGTCGCGCCGCAGCGCGGTCAGCCCCTCATGGTGCGGAAAAATCGCCGCCAATGGTCCGCGTAGCGCAAGTCCTAAGTAAGTTCCCATTCAGTCTGTTAGTGTGCCGCAGCGGTGCGATCGATGCGCAGCCGCGGATCGACACCAAAGTACAGCAAGTCGACCGTCAAGTTGATTAGCACGAATACCAGTCCGACCAGCAGTAGGTAGGCCGCCATCACCGGGATATCGGCAAACTGCACCGACTGGATAAACAGAAGTCCCATGCCGGGCCACTGAAACACGGTTTCGGTCACGATCGCAAAGGCGATGATCTCGCCGAGCTGCAGGCCGGTGATGGTGATGACCGGCACCAGTGTGTTTTTCAGCGCATGGCCAAAATGCACAGCGCGGTCGGTGAGCCCGCGAGCGCGCGCAAATTTGATGTAGTCGGTGCGCAGCACTTCCAGCATTTCGGATCGCACCAGCCGCATGATCAACGTCAGCTGGATCAGCGCCAAAGTGATCGACGGCAAGATCAGGTGCTTCCACCCGGTGGTCGTCAGAAAACTGGTGCTCCACCAACCGAGCTGCACGGCGTCGCCGCGGCCATAGGACGGCAGCCAACCCAATTGCACCGCAAACACCAGTATCAGCAAAATGCCGATCAGAAACGTCGGCAACGAGACACCGAGCAGCGACGCCGCCAACAGGAATTCGGAGAACCACGAGTCACGGCGCAGCGCGGTGTACACGCCCATCGGAATGCCGACCACGATCGCGATGATCGCGGCGGCCAGGGCAAGCTCCAACGTTGCCGGCAGCCGCTCCTTGATCAGCGTTGAAACGGCACGCCCCTGTCGCAAGCTGATGCCGAAGTCGCCTTGCACCGCGTTGCCGACGAAGTGACCGAACTGCACGTAGAACGGCTGATCGAGCCCAAGGTCGGTTCGCAAGCGCAAGCGATCTTCGGGCGTCGCATCCTGCCCGAGCATCTGTGACACAGGGTCGCCGACGTATTGAAACAGCAGGAACGCGATCAGCGCCACGGTAAGCATAACGAGAATCGCTTGCAACAGACGACGAACGATGAACGCGAGCATGTCCGCTTAACAAATAGCCCAATGCGCGATGCGCCGGGCCGTCATTCGCGGGAAATATACCGTGGAATGAAAACGGGCCGGATGTTGAAGCACTCCGGCCCGTTTTACTCAGCGAGTTTGTTTGCGACTTGGGCTAATCGATTCTGACCCAGGACGCCTCGAGCCGATTATCAGCACGATGAACGACGCTGACGTTCTTGCGCATCGCCCACGGAATCACTTGATTGTGCAGCGGGATATGCATCACTTCCTTGTTGTGTATCGATAGCGCATCAGCGATCAACTGATTGCGCTTCTTCGGATCCACCTCGCTCTTCATTGCATTGACCAGCTTGTCGAACGCCGGATTGCTGACACGCCCGAGGTTGAAGTTGCCGTCGCCCTCTTTGCCGACGGTGGTCGCCAGCGACTGCAGCGAATATAGAGCGTCGAACGTTGGCACGCCCCACCCAAGCAGATACGCCGACGTATCGTTTTTCTGAATCTTCGGAAAGTAAGTCGCACGCGGCATCGAGTTGACGTTGATTTTCATGCCGATCTTGGCCCACATGCCGGCCAGCGCCCGGCAAATGTCTTCGTCATTGATGTAGCGATTGTTTGGGCAGTCGAGGGTGAACTCGAAGCCGTTCGGATAACCCGCTTCCGCCATCAGCTTCTTTGCGGTGTCGATGTTGTACGGCAGGCGCTCGTGCGATTCCTTGGTCCAGCCGTTGACCGCGCGTTGGATGATGGCCCCGGTCGGGTCACTAAGGCCACGCATCACCGCGCGCTTGATGCCTTCGATATCGACTGCGTGATACAGCGCCTGCCGAACGCGCACGTCTTTGAACGGGTTCTTGCCCTTTACGCTCGAATACTGCAGCTCGTCGCGCATCTGATCGAAACCGATAAAAATCGTGCGGTTCTCCGCGCCTTCTACTACCTTGATCGCCGCGTTCTGCTTCATCCGGGCGATGTCCTGCGGCGCCGGATCGAGAACGAAATCGAGTTCGCCGGACAGCAGCGCCGCAGTGCGCGTCGATTCCGACTTCACCGGCGTATAGATGATTTCGGTGACGTTGCCTTTGTTGCTGGTGTTCCACCAATTCGGATTCTTAACGAACACGGTACGCACGTCGACTTCGCGCGACTTCAGCATGTAAGGGCCAGTGCCATTCGCGTTGCGCGCGGCAAACGTCTCTTCCTTTTGCACGAAGTTCTGCGGCTGCACCACTTTGTTTTTTTCCGACCACGCCTTGCTCATAATGCGCAGCTCAGTCAGCTGGCGCAGCAACACCGGATTCGGCGCGTTGGTGTAAATCAGCACCGTGTTCGGATCAATCGCCTGCGCGCCCTGAATGCCGGTCGTGTACACGCGAAAGTTTGAGGTCGGCGCCATCGCGCGCTGAATCGAATAGACGACGTCTTCCGCGGTAAACGGTGTTCCGTCGTGAAACTTGACCCCCTTGCGCAGATCGAATTTCCACAGCAGATTGCCGTCGCGGCTCCAACTGGTCGCCAACGAGGGCATCAGCTCGAACTTTTCGTTGTACGTCAGCAGCGTTTCATAGATGTAGCCGTTGGCGGTGTTATTCAGACTTTCGTTCTGCGCATGCGGGTCCATCGTCAGAAAATCTCCCTGACTGGCCCAGCGCAGGGTCTTGGCGTCCACCGCTGCGGTTGAAATTGCAGCGGCGGCGATGAATGCGGCAACGGCGATTCGGCGCATCGCGTTCTCCTCCTTGTAGGTTGTGAATGCAGCAACAGGAGATGATGCACACATCGGAGAGCCAGCGTCAAACGCCGCTGCGGGCGGGGAAACCCGAGGCACAAGAATGCGGCGCCTACAGCCCGATCACACCACCATCGTCTTTGGTGATGACGATCGTTGACGACCGCGGCCGGGCCGCACCTCCATCGGGCCAGTGGCTGTTGTACAGCGTCGGATCGCCGATATTGGCAGCCGCCGTCCGCCCGCCCGGGTGCTGTACGTTGATGAAAAGCGTCTTGCCGTCGGGCGTTTCCGCGATGCCGGTGATTTCGCAATCGCGCGGTCCTACCAGGAAGCGCCGCAAATTCAAGCCCGGCGCAGCGCCGACTATCGTCCGCACCTGCTTGCTCGCGCCGGCGGCGTCGGTATTCGTGATCGTCCTCGCTGCGCCGTCACCTACGGCGCCGGGCAGAGCGGCAAGCAGCATGGCGTTGGTCACGTCGGTGTAAGCCCCATCGTCGGTTTGAATCCAGCAGATGTTGGTCGCGCGGCTGAACCACAGTCCATCGGGGCTCGAAAAATCGCTGTCGGCACTCAGATTGGACAAATTGATGTTGGCGGGGTCGGTGCCTGCTCGTGCACCGAAGAGATAGATATCCCAAACGAAGGTCAACGCTTCCGGCGACGGTTCTTTCCAGCGAATGATGTGGCCGTTCGGATTGCCGCGCTGAGCGGTCCCCGCAGTCGCACCCGTGGTGCGCGCGTCGTTATAGTGGCGCGGGTTGGCCGGCTCGGTTGAAGCCAGCGTGCGAAGAGTCGCGTTGCTGTTGGTGAGCGTGACGTAGACCTCGCCGGTCACCGGATCGACCGCGCCCCATTCGGGGCGATCCATCTTGGTAGCGCCCTGCGCATCGGCGGCGAGCCGCGCGTTGATCACCACATCGGCTTGATCGGCAAACGCATACGCCGCGTTTTCCGCAGTCACGTTGCCGATACCGAATGTCAACTCGACCCATTGTCCGGTGCCATCGGCGTTGAACTTCGCCGCGTAGAGCTTGCCTTGATCAAGATACTTATCGCCGGCGGTCATGCCGCGCGTTGCATCGGCCGGATCCCACGCCGCGGTCGACACATACTTGTAGACATACTCGTTACGTGCATCGCAGCCCATGTAAAACACAACGGGCTTGCCCGTGATCGCTTGGGCCGGCCACGCACCTTCGTGCGCAAAGCGGCCCATGGCGGTGCGCTTCTTCAGTGTCGAAGTCGGCCGTAGCGGATCGATCTCGACGTTCCAGCCAAACGTGTTGGCGACGTTGCGATAGTCGTCGGCCGGCGTGGCGCCGCGTACTGCGGCGTTCCAGCGGCCGTACAGATCGTCGGCGGTATCCGGTGTCACGGTCGCCCAAAGCTCACGGCCGTTGCCCGCCACCGCGTAGCGCGCAAACGACGCGAGTTCCTTGGCCGTGCGTTTCACGTTATCGGTCGCCGCGACGCGCCGGAAGTAACCCGACCAATGCTCTTCGCACGTGAGATACGAGCCCCATGGCGTGTAGCCGTGGGCGCAGTTGTTCAATGTGCCGCGCGTGCGCGTTCCATCGGTCGAGTACTTGGTCACCATGCACGGCGCGCCTCGCGCGGGGCCCGACAGCATCGTTTCAGTCAGCGTGTGCACTCGTCGGTTAAATGCGGAATCCTGAACGTATGACCATGCACGGCCGCGCCTGCGCACTTCAAGCACACTGACGCCGTGCGCATAGAACTCGCGCAGTACCTCATCAGCACTGACGCGCACACCGCCGACGATCGTCTGGCCCACCGGATGCAGGAACGCAGGCGTAATCGCTTCGTGGTTGATGCAAAGCAAGCCGCGATCCGACGCAGCCGCGGAATAGATGCCGCTCGTGCTCAAGCCAAAGTAGTGCATGCCATCGTGATGATCCCCAGCGCGTTGCGCGAAGCTTGCAGCAGTGTCGGTGCCGTTATTGGCATAGGCGGATAGTCCGGCGGCGATCGGGTCGCCCAGCCGAAACAACACACTCGCGGTGTAACCGCCGGCTACCGTCAAGCGATCGGCGATGCTCTTGGAGACGGCGGCAAAGCCAAGCGCCTGCGGACGGCGGGGAGCACCTGCAGCGAGCGGCATCGTCTCTGTCTGCGAGCCGGCGGCTTGGTGGGTGCTGCACCCTGCGAGCAGCGATGCGCCGCCGACGAACGGCACAACTGCCGAGCCGATACTTCCTATCAACAAGCTTCGGCGCCGCGGGTCGATCAAGTCGTAGATGTGGGCATTGCTCGACGTATTGGTAATGGCGTCCGCGTCTTGGGACATGTGTTTCCTGCTACTCCTCGTCGGCCTTCGCGGCCTCGCCTTCCGATACCGTGCCATCCGCCAACAGCTTCCGGTACATCGAATCGTCGACACCGACTTCGGCCAGCAACGACTTGTTGTGCTCGCCAAGCCTCGGCGCGATCGTGCGAATGGAACCCGGCGTTCCGAGCAGGCGCGGCACGACGTTGTGCATCGGAAATTCGCCCATCTGCGGATCGGGAAAGTCGCTGAGTAACTCGCGCTCGACGATGTGCGGGTCCTCCAGAATTTGGCGGATGTCGTAGATGGGACCGATGGTTACCTCGGCTTTCTCGAAGAACTCAACGTTCTCGGCCTGGGTGCGCTGCGCGATGAACTCGCCGATGATGCTGTCGAGCGCCTCGGCGTGTTTTACGCGATCGGCGTTGGTGCGAAAACGCGAATCTGCGATCAAGTCCGGGCGGCCGATGGCGCGCAGCGTTCGCTCGGCCATCTTCTGCGTCGACGCGGACAAGCCTACATAGAGCCCGTCGCTGCACAGGTACGCGTTGCGCGGCCCCGAGTTCGACGAGCGGCTTCCGCAACGGGGCTTCACTTTTCCGCTCAAGCGGTAGTTCGCCGCCTGCGGTCCCAGCACCGTGAACAGCGGATCGAGCAGCGGCAGGTCGATGACTTGTCCCCGGCCGCCGTTGACCTCGACTTCCCGCAGCGCGATCATCACTCCGGCCGCGCCGTACAACCCGGCGGTGGTATCCGCGAGATACACCGGCGGCAACACCGGTTCACGATCGGCAAATCCATTGAACGACGCGAAGCCCGACATCCCTTCGACCAGCGTGCCGAAGCCGGGACGGCGCCGATAAGGTCCGGTTTGGCCAAAGCCGGAGATGCGCACAATGATCAGCTTGGGATTCTTGGCGAGCAGCGCGTCGGGGCCGAGCCCCATTTTCTCCAGCGTGTCGGGTCGAAAGCTTTCGATGAAGATCTGCGCGGTCGCGACCAGCTTCAGAAGGAGTTCGAGCGCACCAGGATCATGAAAGTCGAGCGATAGGCTTTTCTTGTTGCGCGCATACAACCGCCAGTTGGTTTCGACATCTTTGGTCTTCCACGCTCGCAGCGTGTCCCCCGTCGGCGGCTCCACCTTGATCACTTCGGCGCCGAAATCGGCAAGCAACTGCGTGATCGTGTTGCCTGCGACGAGCCGCGACAGGTCGAGGATGCGCACACCGTCGAGCGGTCCGCGCGCCTGCGGCGTGTAGTTTCCCTTGCGCAGTGTCATACCAATCCGAGGCGCTTCGCGAGCGCCAGCGTGTTCTCGGCGCGCACCACGAACGGTGCGTCCACCATCTTGCCGTCGACCGTCCAGGCGCCCACGCCGTTGGCCTTGGCCTCGCGCGCGCTCTCCACCACTTTGATGGAGTGCGCGATCTCCTCGTCGCTGGGACGAAACACCGCGTTGACCACCGGCACCTGGCGCGGATGGATCACGGACTTGCCGAGGTAGCCGAGCCTGCGCGCGCCTTCGGCTTCCCGCTTCAGGCCCTCGAGATCTTCGACGTCGGCATATACACTGTCGTACGCGAACACTCCGGCCTCGCCGGCCGCCAGTCGCATCGCGAGTTGAAACTGTGCAACGACTGCCGGGTTGTAGCGATCGATGCCGAGTGGCTCCAGAAGATCGCCAAAGCCCAGTTGCAAACCCACCACTTTCGGGTCGGCCGCGGCGATCTCGGCCGCCAGGCGCAGCCCCTTGGCTGTTTCGATGTTGGCAAGAATCGGGATTTCCTTTGTCACCACGACCGCGCGGTGCACGTCCGCGGCGGACTCAACCAGCGGGACGTTGACCATATCGAGAGCGTGACCCATGATCGCCTCGACATCGGCCTCGAAATGTCCGCTAGAGATCGCGTTCACACGAACGATGATGACCTTGGTCCGCTCTCGCGGCACAGACTTCAGGAATGTTGCGGCCGCGATACGCGCCTCGGCCTTACGACTCTCTTCGACAGCGTCCTGCAGATCGATACACAACGCATCGGCATCGCTCGCCATCGCCTTGCCGAACAGTTCCGGGCGCGAGCCCGGGACGAACAGTTTCGTTCTCATGTGTTTGCGGCAGAGCACCGTCGATCGACAGTAAAGACCGGCGCGTGTGCGGGGACAAACAAAAACTACTCTTTGAATATAGCCGCGCTATTCACCGGATTCCGTGAATTCACCGAAACTTCGCCGCAGAAGAACGGGAATATCAAACAACAAGTCATCGGGACAACACAACCACCGCCATGAAAAACATTCGGAAAATGCCGCGATCCGCTCTGCTGATGCTCGCTTCGCTGCTGCTCGCATCGTTCGCTTCAGTGACATCTGCCCAAACCACGACGACGGAGGACGAGGAAAAAGCGCGGCGCGAGCGCGAGAGGATCCAGTCGCTGGAGAAGATCACGATCACCACCGGCACCCGCAGCCCGAAGGCGGTGGACAAGATCCCCGGCGCGGTCACGATCATCACGCCCGAGGAAATTGCGCACACGCGCGCTATCACCGAGGACGCCACCGCAGTGCTCGCCCGCACCGTGCCGGGATACGCCGAGTCTTCGCAGGCGTTGAGCAACACCGGCGAGACGCTGCGCGGGCGCACGGCGCTGCGCCTGTTCGACGGCGTGCCGCAGACTTCTCCGCTGCGCGAGGGCAACCGCAACGGCACGTTCACCGACATGGGCCTGATCGGGCGCATCGAGGTGATCAACGGGCCTTCTGCATCGGAAGGTATCGGCGCCTCGGGCGGCATCATCAACTACCTGTCCAGGGTGGCGACCAAGCCTGGCACCGAAGTCAATCTGACGACGCGGATCATGAGCCAGTTTCACGACGACAGCTTTGGCTGGAAGGTGGGGCTCGACGCCGCGCACAAGTCCGACCGCTTCGACGTACTGGCGGCGGCTTCCTACATCGACCGCGGCATTTCCTACGACGGCAACGGCCGCCGGATTGGCTTGAACACGAGCGGCTCGGTCGCCGACTCCGAGGCAGACAACCTGTTTCTGAAAGTGGGAACCAACTTCGGGGCCAACGGTGCGCAACGCCTGCAGGCCACGCTGAGCCGCTTCAAACTCGAAGGCAAGGGCAACTACATTCTGGTCGACGGCGACCGCGCCACCGGCGTCACCAACACCTCGGAACGGGGCATGCCGCTGGGCGCGAAGAGTTCATTCAACGACTTCCGGCAGTACGCGTTGTCATACACGCACGACGATCTATTCGCCGGAGCGCTGACTGTCCACGTTTATAAGGCGGACCAGGCGGCGCGTTTCGAGCCCGAAAACGGCGCCGACCGGCAAGATCCGCTGATCGCGCCGCTCGGCACGCTAGTCGATCAATCGGAAATCAACTCGCAAAAGCGCGGCGTGCGCACTTCGTATGCGCGCCCGAACCTGTTCATACCGGGGTTCGAGCTGCGCGTGGGCGTCGACGTGGTGCGGGACAAGACCGACCAGAACCTGGCCCTGACCAATCGTTTGTGGGTGCCTCCGCTGATCTACGACAGCACGGCGCCGTGGATTCAACTCTCCTACGACATCGGGCCCGTCACGTTGAGTGCCGGCGTGCGGCGCGAGGACGGCGAGCTTTCCGTCGAAAGCTACACGACCACGTTCTTCCGCAATCGCGTGTTCGTCCAGGGCGGCACGCTTTCATACGAAGAAACGCTGCCGAACTACGGGATCATCTGGCGGCTGCCGCAAAACTTCTCGGTGTTCGCGTCGTATGGCGAGGGCTTTGGCCTGCCCAACGTCGGCATCCCGCTGCGCAATGTGAACATGCCCGGCCAGTCGGTGGCGGGCATCCTCGACCTGCAGGCGGTCGTCGTTGACAACAAGGAAGTCGGATTCAACTGGCGCGGAGCGCGCGGCAGCGCCGGCGCCGCGTACTACGAATCCAAATCGGATTTCGGCGTCTCGCTCGCGATCGATCCTGTGACCAACGACTTCATCCTGCTCAGACAGCCGATCGAGATCAAGGGCTACGAGGTGACGGGCGAGTACAACATCACGCGGGACTTGAAAGCGGGCGCGCTGTATTCGCGCATCCGCGGCAAGACCGTGACCGTCACCGGCGGGCCGCTGAATCGGGAGATGGGTGTGCTGGACATCAATCCCGACAAGTTCGGCGCGTGGGTGCAGTGGAACTTCACCGACCGCGCCGACGTGAGAGTAGGCTCGACCACATTGTTTTCGCGCACCCTGAACGAAGGCAAGCCGAGCCAGGAACACACCAGCGGCTACACGTTGTTCGATCTCAGCACCAACTACGACTTTCGCAAGTACGGCAGGCTCACCCTCGGCGTGGAGAACGTGCTGGACAGGCAGTACATCCTGAGCTGGTCGCAAGTAGTGGGCTTCCGCAACTACTGGGCCGGCCGCGGACGAATGGTTTCGTTGAGCCACACGCTGAAATTCTGACGCTCCGCCGCGCTCTCATACTTGCGGCTTGCTTGACCGGCGCGGCCTCCGAGGCCGCGCCGCCGCTTC
>JBGSWX010000006.1:0-3822 GCA_041751695.1 Burkholderiaceae bacterium
CTCGTAAGTTTGCGGCGCGCATTGTCGATCACGTCCTCGCTTTCGGCGGCGAAGCCGACACAATACGGCTTGGTGGGCAGGGCGGCCACCGTCGCGAGGATGTCGGGATTCGGCGCGAACTTCAGCGCCGGCGGAGTTGCCGAGTCATTTTTCTTGATCTTGCTCGCGCTCTGATTGCTGACGTGCCAATCGGCCACCGCCGCGACGGAAATGAACACGTCGGCCGGAAGACTCCGCATCACGGCGTCCATCATTTCGCGTGCGGTCGTAACGTCGACTCGCTGCACACCGCGCGGTGTGGCCAGCGACGTTGGCCCAGCGACCAAGGTGACCTGACCGCCGGCTTCGCACGCCGCCCGCGCGATCGCGAATCCGGTCTTGCCGGAAGACAAATTCGTAATGCCGCGCACCGGATCGATCGACTCAAACGTGGGGCCCGCGGTCAGCAACACCTTTTTCCCCGCCAATACCTTCGGCTGAAAAAACGAAGCGATGTCGTCCAGCAGCTCGTGCGCTTCGAGCATGCGGCCGAAGCCGGTTTCGCCGCACGCCTGTGCGCCGCTCGCTGGCCCGAGGATGACGATGCCGTCCGTGAGCAACTGCGCAATGTTTCGTTGCGTCGCTGGGTTGTCCCACATCTCGACGTTCATCGCCGGAGCCACCAGCAACGGCGTGCGGGCGCGATCGCGCGCCAGCGCGAGTGCTGCCAACAGGTCGTCGGCCATTCCATAGGCGAGCTTGGCCAGAAAGTCCGCGGTGGCCGGCGCCACGACGATTGCGTCGGCGTTGCGTGTCAGCTCGATGTGCGGCATCGCATTGCCGGTGGCACTTTTCCACTGATCAGTTTCCACCGGGCGGCCGCTCAACGCCTGCATCGTCGTTGCAGTCACGAACTGCTGCGCACCCGCCGTCATCACCACTTGCACGCTGGCGCCTTCATCCTGCATTCGACGCACCAGCTCGCAGATCTTGTACGCCGCAATGCCGCCGGTCATGCCGACGACGAAATGCTTGCCGTCAAGCTGCGGCATCATTTGGCTCGGCGCACGCGACGCAGCTCGTCTAGGATCAACAGCGCCGCGCCACCGACGATGGCACTGTCGGCCAGATTAAACGCCGGCCAATGCCAACCGCCCCCGTGAAAATCCAGGAAGTCGATGACGTGACCGTAAGCGATGCGGTCGATCACGTTGCCCACCGCGCCGCCCAGAATCATCGCGAGCGCCAACGCGAACAGCCGCTGATGACCGTGTCGTGCCAGCAGATAGAGGATGAAAGCGGAGGCCGCGAGCGCTACCGCGATCAGAAATCCTTCCTGCCAGCCCGAGGCAGACGCGAGGAATGAAAATGCAGCGCCCTTGTTGTAGGCCAGGACGAGATTGAAGAAACCGGTCACGGGGACGACATCGCCGAACTCGAACCGTCGTTCGACCGTGATCTTCGTCAACTGATCGATGAGGATGATTCCAACCGCAACGGCCAGCCACGGCAGCATCCGCTGCGGCCACGTGGGCTGCTTGACGAACGACATCAGGCGAACACCCTCGGCTCGCTGTCGCCGAACAGATTGCTGACACAGCGACCGCAAATCGTCGGATGACCCGCATCGCAGCCGACATCAGCGCGCCAGTGCCAACACCGCTCGCACTTGAGGTGCGCCGAAGGCGTGATGACGATCTGCGGACCGGCCGTGCCGTCAGCCCGCACCACGCGCGCCTGTGAAGTGATCAATACAAAGCGCAGATCGTCGCCTAGCGTTTGCAGCAACGCGGCGGTTTCCGCGTTCGCCTCAATTTCGACTTCGGCCTGCAACGACGATCCGATCGCGCCTTGCTCGCGCAGCGGCTCTATTTTCTTTTGCACTTCGGCGCGCACTGCGCGGATGCGAGCCCACTTTTCGACCAGCGCAGCTTCATCGGCCACGTCGGGCAGCGCCGGAAACGTTTCGGTAAAGATCGTGCCGCTCGTCTTCTTCTTCGACACGCGCCACGCTTCCTCTGCAGTGAACGACAGAATCGGCGCCATCAGCTTGAGCAGCGCTTCGGTAATCACATATAGCGCGCATTGCGCCGAGCGGCGCGCTTTGGAATTGAGCTGAGTCGTGTACAGCCGATCCTTCAGAATATCGATATAAAAGGCGCCGAGATCTTCCGAGGCGAAGGTCTGCAATCGCGCCACGATCGGATGGTATTCGTAGCGGTCGTAATCGGCCCGTGTGCTCAGAGCAACGCTGCGCATCATCGCGAGCGCGTAACGATCGATCTCGAACCAGTCTTCGACCGGCAACATGTCGCGCGCGACGTCGAAGTCGCTGACGTTCGCCAGCAGAAATCTCAGTGTGTTCCGCAGGCGCCGGTAACCCTCGACGACTCGCTTCAGGATCTCGTCGGACAACGTGAGCTCGCCTGAATAATCGGTGCTCGCCACCCAGAGCCTGATGATCTCGGCGCCCAACGTGTCGGCCACCTTTTGCGGCGCGATCACGTTGCCGAGCGACTTGCTCATCTTGCGGCCCTGGCCGTCGACGACAAACCCGTGCGTGAGCAGCGCTTTGTACGGCGGCACACCGTTGAGCATGCACGATGTCAGCAGCGACGAATGAAACCAGCCGCGGTGCTGGTCGGAACCTTCTAAATACATCTCGGCCGGGAAATGCGATTCGGCGGCGTGCGAGCCGCGCAGCACTGTCTGGTGTGTGACACCCGAGTCGAACCACACGTCGAGCGTGTCTCGGTTCTTCACATAGTGATCGGCATCGTCACCGAGCAGCTCGCGTGGATCCAGATCCTGCCACGCTTCGATGCCGCCGCGCTCGATCCGCTGCGCAACTTGCTCCAGCAGTTCCTGCGTGCGCGGATGGAGTTCCCCAGTTTCCTTGTGAACGAAAAAAGCCATCGGCACGCCCCACTGTCGCTGGCGCGACAACGTCCAATCAGGGCGGTTGGCGATCATGCCGTGCAATCGTGCCTTGCCCCAGCCCGGGTAGAACTGCGTGGCTTCGATGCCTGCCAGCGCCATCTCGCGCACCGTGGTGGCCGCCTCGTTCGATTCGACGTCCATGCCAGCGAACCATTGCGACGTGGCGCGATAAATCACCGGCGTCCGGTGGCGCCAACAATGCATGTAGCTATGCGTGAATTTTTCGACGTGCAACAAATGCCCGTGCTCGCGAATCACCTCGACGATCTTCGGATTCGCGTCCCAGATGTTCAGGCCGCCGAAGAGCGGCAGGGAGGGCGCGAAGGACCCGTCGCCCTGCACCGGATTCAGGATCTCCGCATCGGTCATGCCGTGGGCCTTGCACGACACGAAGTCTTCGATGCCGTAAGCGGGCGACGAGTGAACGATGCCGGTGCCCGTGTCGAGCGTCACGTAATCGCCCAGGTACATCGGCGCATCGCGGTCGTAAAATGGATGGCGAAAACGAATCAGCGAAAGCTTCTTGCCGGTCGTGTGTGCCAATGTTATCGGGCTCAATTTGTAGCGGGCCAGGCAGACTTCCATGAGCTCGGTGGCGAGCACCAGCACCCCGCGTTCGGTATCCACGAGGTCATAGCGGGCGTCGGGATGCAGGTTCAGCGCCTGATTGGCCGGAATCGTCCATGGCGTGGTGGTCCAAATTGCCGCGTACACCGGCTTCGCGGGCAGTGACGGCACATCGAATGCAGCGGCCAACTTTGCGCGCTCATCGTCACGCAGCGGAAACGCAACATCGACCGCGAGGTCCACCTTGTCCTGGTACTCGACTTCCGCTTCGGCCAGCGCGGAGCCGCAATCGAAGCACCAGTTGACGGGTTTTAGGCCACGAAACACGAAGCCTTT
>JBGSWX010000007.1:0-1859 GCA_041751695.1 Burkholderiaceae bacterium
ACGATGATTGTGGCAGTCGCGGCCGGTCAGCAGCCACGGCTCACAGCCAATCCGCTCGTGCCCATCGAAACCATGACGGCCTATATCGTCCAGGTCAGCCTTGGCGACACGCCTGCGGGCACGCTCGAATACAGAACGATCTTTGCGGTCGGGATGCTGCTCTTTGTCATGACCTTCATCCTGAATCTCATCAGTAACCGATTGCGCCGGCGCTTCCGGGAGGAGTACGCGTGATCGAGAGCACGGCGATTCGCGCGCGCCGCAGTCCCACGATGTTCCTCGAGCGCCTCTTCGGCGACGTCGCGCTGCAATCGGTCGCGATCATTGTTGTGGTGCTCGCGCTGATCGCGCTGGGTGCGCTGCTGTACGACGTATTTTCCGACGGCTGGGGCCGATTGAGCTGGCAGTTCCTGACGAGCTTCCCTTCTCGGCGTGCGGCCGACGCCGGCATCTACCCGGCGCTCATCGGGACGATGTACCTGGTGGGTTTGACGACGATCCTTGCGATGCCCATCGGCGTGGCGGCGGCGATTTATCTGGAGGAGTACGGAACGGGCAACTGGCTGGCGCGCATGATCGAGATCAATATCGCCAACCTTGCGGGGGTCCCTTCGATCATTTACGGGCTGCTGGGTTTAGGGTTGTTCGTTCGGACACTCGGGTTCGGCCGCAGCGTGCTGGCGGGTGCGGCCACGATGGCGCTGCTTGTGCTGCCTATTGTGATTCTCTCGACGCGAGAAGCGCTTCGAACGGTGCCGAAGTCGATGCGTGAAGGGTCGTACGCCCTGGGCGCAACCAAGTGGCAGACCATCTGGAACCAGGTGCTTCCAAGCGCCATGCCCGGTCTTTTCACCGGTTTGATTCTGGCCCTGTCGCGCGCCATCGGCGAGACCGCGCCGCTCATCACTATTGGAGCGCTCACGTACGTGCCTTTTGCGCCCGACGGTATCTGGTCGCCGTTTACGGTGCTGCCCATTCAGATATTTAACTGGCTCTCACGTCCGCAGGTGGCGTTCGCCGAGAATGCGGCGGCAGGAATCATCGTGCTGCTGGCGCTTCTCCTCGCGATGAACAGCGTCGCGATTATTCTGCGCGATCGGTATCAGCGCAACCGCAGCTGACCTACCAGCCAACCCGCAGTCCTGTCGTCCAGGCAACCCCCGAATACGCTCCGCCGTCGTTGACGCGGTCGTTCATATCCGCAAACTGAACCCCGCTCTGCAGCTTCAGTCTGTGGCCGTAGAAGTAGTAGTTGCCTCCGAGATACAGCTCGTTGTACTCATCGCCCCGTCCCGGGACGACGCGGCTCTCGTAGGTGCCGAGCCTGATGCCGTTTGGCGCGTCACTGTTGATGAATGTGTAGCGCGCCACGAATTGAAGTTTGGGGGTCGCGTTGACAAATGGCATCGCCTGAAACGCCCAGAGATCGCTTTGGCCGAGGTAACCGGAGGCGGCGGAAAGATCCGTTCGCGCGCCCCACCTGGTTGTTTCGAATCGGAAGTTCAGCGACCCGATGTGCTCTAACTGCCGCGTGAACGTGTTGTCGCGATCGGGATTCTGATACACGTAGTTCCCGGTCAGCAGCGCCTCTCTGACTTCCAGCGCGGGCGCAAAGTCGTAACCCAGCACCCCAAGCGTGGCAGTGCCGCCGCTGAATTCGCCGAATTCGCGGTTCATCTCGCCCGACGAGTACACAGCAGCACGATACATCCAGGGAGCGCGCCTGCCCGAGACGCTGACGCCCGGCAGGTACTCCTGCGGAAACCAGATGTTGTTTGCCAGGTTGCTTCGATCGATGGTGAGTAGCTCTCTGGAAGACGTCGCGCCGTCCACGGTGAAGGGTGCGCTCTGTTTACCGA
>JBGSWX010000008.1:0-1994 GCA_041751695.1 Burkholderiaceae bacterium
CTCCGCGCTGACGGCACTGGGCGCAGGTTCTGGTGCGCGCGTTGCGCTGCTCGGGCAAAACTGCGCCGCGTATGTCGAGCTGCTGTATGCGTGCTGGGCTGCCGGCGCATGTACGGTGCCGATCAACTTGCGCCTGCACGCGAAGGAGGTTGCGTTCATCCTCGACGATGCCGACGTGCGCTTGGTGTTCGTCACCGAAGACATCGACACGTCAGCGATCGATGCGGCGCGCGGCGGTGGCACGCACTTCGTCGAGATCGACGGCGCGGAGTACCGCAAGCTGCTGCAGTCGGAACCGGCGGTGCTGCCCGCGTCTGATTCGTCACGATCCCCTGCCTGGCTTTTCTACACCAGCGGTACCACCGGGCGGCCGAAGGGCGTGGTGCTGACGCACGGCAATCTGATGGCGATGGCGCTCAACTATCTGGCCGATGTGGATCACGCCGCTGTCGGCGACCATCTGCTGCACGCGGCGCCGATGTCGCATGGCTCGGGGCTTTACACGGTTCCGAATATTGCGGTGGGCGCGACGCAATTGATTCCAGCATCGCGCACGTTCGACGTGGCGGAGATCGAACACATCATCGCCTACACACCGAAAGTCAAATTTTTTGCTGCGCCGACGATGGTGTTGCGACTGGTCGACGCATGGCGGGGTGAAGCGGAGCCGCTCAACCTGAAATCGATCATCTACGGCGGCGGGCCGATGTACGTCGCTGATTGTCTGCGCGCGCTCGAATGCTTCGGGCCTCGGTTGGTGCAGATCTACGGCCAGGGTGAAGCACCGATGACGATCACGGTGCTGCCGGCCGCGGACCATTTCGATGATCACGACGGTCATCGATTGAATCGCCTGGGCTCAGTCGGGCGGGCGCAAACCGGTATAGAAGTCGTCGCGCTCGACGCACAAGGTCAACCGGTTGCTGTCGGCGAAGTCGGAGAAGTCTGCGTGCGCGGGGATGTGGTGATGGCCGGCTATCTGAACAACCCGGAAGCCACGGCCGCGACGCTCGCCAACGGTTGGCTGCACACCGGCGATCTGGGCCGCTTCGACGAGCACGGCTATCTGACGCTGGTCGACCGCAGCAAGGATCTGATCATCTCGGGCGGCTCAAACATATACCCGCGCGAAGTCGAAGAGGTGCTGTTGATGCACCCTGCCGTCAGAGAAGCCGCGGTGCTCGGCGAGCGCGATGAAACGTGGGGCGAGTCGGTCATCGCAGTGCTGGTCAGGCGCGAGGGCTTCGCGACCGGCAAGGAGGAGCTCGACCAGTTCTGCCTCGAGCACATCGCGCGCTTCAAGCGGCCCAAGCGCTACGTGTTCGTCGATGAACTGCCGCGAAATGCGACCGGCAAAGTACTAAAGCGCGAGTTGCGGGCGCAGATTACGCCGGCGACAGACTCAGGCTCAGACGCCAGACCGGTGTGACCTTCGCTTCGCGCGCCATTGTGTCGAGCAGCGCTTCGTGCGCCGCCAGTTCTTCGGCTGCGACCACCACCGCGATCAATTGACCAATATCGATCGGTCCAAAGTTCGCGGTCAGCGTGTCGTCATCGAGCATGTCGATCACCAGGCTGTCCTGCCCGCGCGTCATGGCGAGAAACACGTCGGCCAGCAGCCCGGCGTCGAGCAGCGCACCGTGTACCGTTCGATGCGCGTTGGACACCGCGTAGCGCTCGCATAGCGCGTCGAGCGAGTTGCGCTTGCCTGGATGCTGTTCGCGCGCGTGCTGCAGTGAGCAGATCACCTTCAGGCAGTAATCGGTGAAAGCGCTGCGCCCGATGCGGGCAAGTTCGGCGTCCAGGAATTCCACGTCGAACGCCGCGTTGTGAATGATGACCTCGGCGTCCTTGACGAACTCAATTAGGTCGTCGACCACGTCGCAGAACTTCGGCTTGTCTTCCAGAAACTGGCGGTTAATGCCGTGCACTGCGAGCGCGCCTTCGTCGCAGTCGCGCTCCGGGTTCACGTACTGATGAAATCGCCGCTCGGT
>JBGSWX010000009.1:0-1762 GCA_041751695.1 Burkholderiaceae bacterium
CGCCTAAGGCCGGGCGCGGTGCCCGCGATGAAGCCGATTGTTATCGTGCAGCACGAGGCCGACGCCGGGCCCGGGCACTTCGAGCGTTACTTGCTCGAGCGGCGCCTGCCGAGCGAAGTCGTGCGCGTGTTCGCCGGCGAGCCGATCCCGCGCACCGCCAGTCGCTACTCCGGCATTTGCTCGCTGGGCGGCAGCATGAGCGTCAACGACGACCTGCCCTGGATCGACGAAGAACTTGCGTTATTGCGCGACGCCGATCAACGCGGCGTGCCGATCATCGGGCACTGCCTGGGAGGGCAGCTGCTCGCGAAGGCGTTCGGCGCGACGGTGAGTCGCAATGCGATGAAGGAAATCGGGTGGAGCGAAGTCGAGGTCGATGATCCCGAGCTCGCGCGCGAATGGGCCGGCACCGGGTCGAGCCTGGAGTTGTTTCAATGGCACGGCGATGCGTTCGCGCTGCCCTTGGGTGCGCGACGGTTTCTAACAAGCCGGCTCTGCGCAAATCAGGCTTTTGTGATCGCGCGCGAAGGTCATGCGCATTTAGGTATGCAGTTTCATGTCGAGATGACGCCGCAGCTGATCCATGCATGGGCGGGTGACCCGCAAGGCAAGGAGGAAATCGACGCCGCGTTCGAGCGTCAGAACGGCGTTGGCGTGCAGCGCGCGGAAGAGCTCATGATGGATGCAGACGAGCGCACAGAGCGAATGGGTGTGATCGCCGACCGAATCTATGAGCGCTGGCTGCGCGGCGTGGCCTTAGTGGCCGACTAGCGTCGCGCGGGCTTCCAGGGATCGGCCCAGCGCCCCGTGCCGTACAGCTCCTCGACCGGCGTGGCAGGGCGATGCGGGCAGATTCGCTGATGCACACCGGCCAGCACCATGAGCTCGGCCATCGCGGCGGGTTCCAGATTCAGCGACGCATCGCGCCCGCTGTACACCTTCTCGAAATACTGGTTGAGCTCCGGATAACCCCATAGCAGGCGCAAGGTCTCGATCACCGCCGGATGTCGCTGCTCGAGCACTGAAAGCTGCGTCGGGCCTGCGTGCGCGGCGGGCGCCGCTTGTGATTTGACCTGTGGCTTGGCCTGGGGCACTGGCCGCCCCTCGACATTCGGATCGACCGTGACAACGGAGCTGTTGAAGCCGAAGCTGTTGAAGCGCGAGGGTGTGGTCCGCATGCCGCGGCAGGTTAAGGGTAATCCGGCGGGATGACAAAACCAAACCGACGGCCGGTCGGTGGGCATTTACGAGCGAGCAAGCTCGCTGCTAGTCGCGGAAATTTTCGAAAGTCAGCGGCACTTCGGTGACTTGCGCGCGCAGCAGCGCAATGCATTCCTGCAGTGAATCTTTTTTGGTGCCGGCGATGCGCACCGCATCGCCCTGAATGCTGGCGGTCACTTTCATTTTCTTTTCTTTCACCAGCGCGACCATCCTCTTCGCCAGCGTTTGTTCGATTCCGTTTTTGATCTTAATCAGCTGCTTCAATTTGTCGCCCGACATCTTCTCGGCTTTTTCGTACTCGAGCAGTCTCGCGTCCACGCCGCGCTTGGCCATTTTGTTCGCCAGAACGTCTCGCACCTGACTCAGCTTGAAGTCGTCGTCGGCGTAGGCGGTGAGCTCGAACTCCTTTTGCTCGAAGCGCGCGTCGGAACCCTTGAAGTCAAAGCGATTGGCGATCTCCTTGTTCGCCTGGTCGATCGCATTGCGAACTTCGACCATGTTGGGCTTGCAGACGACATCGAACGACGGCATAACGGCTCCT
>JBGSWX010000010.1:0-1906 GCA_041751695.1 Burkholderiaceae bacterium
ACGCAGCGAGACGCTCGGGCATCACCTCACGGCGCTGCGCAAGGCGATCGACGAGGACGATGATGGCTTCGACACGCTGAAGCGCCGCGCCGCGCGCGCGACCGACCTGCTGACCGAAGACCTCGCCAACTGGCTGCAAACCTATCACGCCCGGCCGCTGTCGCTGCCGGGGTGAGGCGCTAGCGTTTGTCTTCGTCGGTGCGCGTGTCGCCGTCCGTGCGCGTATCGCCGTCGGTACGGGTGTCACCGTCGGTACGGGTGTCACCGTCGGTGCGCGTATCGCCGTCGGTTCGCGTATCGGTTGCGTTCATCGCGTCGCCGGCGTTCATGGTCTCGTCGGCGGGCACAACCTCGTTCATCGCCTCGGGTTCGGTGACGTTGGCCGGTTCGGGAGGCGCAGCCGTCCCGCATGCCGTCAATAGCAGCGCGCCCGCCGCCAGCGCCGCGCTTGTGCCAGAAAAACGCATGATCTTTCCCCCTCGGTCAATGAGTGTGGCAGCCTAGTCGAACCCGATCGATTTCTGCAAATCCGAAAAGCGCGGATCGCTGCGCACCGGATCGAGCATCGGATCGGAGCGCAGCGACAATATGCCGGCATCCCCCACCGACCGTGCCCGCTCCAGTGCCGCGAGCGCGGCATCGCGGTCGCCCCATTGCGCGAGCACCTGCGCCTGCTGATAGAGCGCGCTGTCGCCCAGCGCGGAAATCAGGTCGCTCATCGCCCGTTGCGCGCCGGCATCGTTGCCCAGCTTCCTTTCGGCAACGGCCAGGCCGGCCAGTTTGAACGACTGGTTCGGCTCCAGGGCATAGGCAGCACGGGCCTCGGGCTGTCGCCCGAGCATGACCAACGCAATGCCGATCGCCGCGTGGGCATTGGAGATTTTGGGGTTCAGTTCGAGCGCGCGCGGCGCCGGTCCGATCGCATCGGCATAGCGCCGGGCGGCATAGTGAACCGAACCGGCCGCACGGTAGGTGCGGGCATTCAGCGGGTCGAGCGCGATCGCGCGGGTGATGGCCTGGGTCGCCTGCTCGTTCCGCCCTGCGCGCGCGTTATAGATGGCGCACAGCACCAGAATGTCGGCATCGCCCTTGCCGAGCGCGAACGCACGATCATAGGGCTCGCGCGCCGCGCGGAAATCGAGCCGGCCGGTGAACAGCGCATAGCCAAGGGCGAGCTGCCCCGCTGCCAGGTCGGGCGCGATCGCTACTGCGCGCCGGGCGGCCGCGATCGAAGCGTCGAACAAGCCACGCAGATCTTCGGCCTTGGCATATTGGGCCGCAACCGCGGCGAGCACACGCGACCGGGCGGCGTGGGCGGCAGCATAGTTGGGATCGGCGGCAATGGCGGCGTCATACTGTTCGAGCGCCGCGCGGTCCGATTCCTCGCCGACGTCCGAATTGAACAATGCGCGGCCACGCAGCAACGCGTCGTAGGCAGCGACACTTGCCGTGCCGCCGGGCGTGACTTGCGCGCCGCTCATACGCACCGCCAAAGCCTCGGCCACCGTGGTGGCGATTTCGCTCTGTACGGCGAAGATGTCGTCCATGCTGCGATCGAAGCTCTTCGACCAGCTGCTGAACCCGGTCCGGGTATCGACCAGGTCGGCCGCGACGCGCACGACATTGCCCGAGCGGCGCACGCTCCCTTCGAGCAGGAACGCGACGCCCAGCCGCTTGCCGATGGTCTTGGCATCCGCGGAGCGCTCACGAAATGTGTTGGACGATGTCGGGGCGGCAACCTTCAGCTGCGCGTTGCGGGCGAGCGCGGCGCGAACTTCCTCGGACAGCCCGTCGGAGAAATAGGCCTGCGCGGCGTCGCCGCTGAGATTTGCGAACGGAAGAACCGCGACGCTGTTGCCTGCCGTGGAACGGCCCCACGGGCGCCATGCCAGCAACCCTCCGGCCA
>JBGSWX010000011.1:0-7245 GCA_041751695.1 Burkholderiaceae bacterium
TATCCGCGATACTCGTACACAAACACTTCCCGCTTTGCAGCGAGCGCCAGACCACTTGCAGTCTCGG
The DNA here is from genome assembly GCA_041751695.1 of Burkholderiaceae bacterium. Classification (GTDB taxonomy): domain Bacteria; phylum Pseudomonadota; class Gammaproteobacteria; order Burkholderiales; family Burkholderiaceae_F; genus JACCZX01. Next base: position 68 of record JBGSWX010000011.1, read on the forward strand.
CCAACTGCGCCGCCGAAGATGCGCTCCCCTGCAGCAGAAGGATAAAGTGCTTCGCAGCCGTTTCGCTTTCTTGAGACGGCGGGGAATACGAATAGCCCTTTAGTGCGACTTGATCGTTGGTCTTGAACTCGAGCTCCCTCCTGGTGGCCTGGGTCGTCGGCAATACTGAGGAGTGATTCCGAGCCATTCGGACCCAGCTATTGACCAACACATCGGCGACCGAGCAGTCGTCAGCCGCCTCGGTCGAACCGCAAAACATCATCAAGCACACCGCGAAGAGAGGGGCCACGACCGCCGCGCTTGAGATGTGCATTGCACTTAAACCTGACAACAAAGACTCGCCTAAAGCGACCGCGCGCCTTCATGCAGTGCTGATAGCTGCTGCCTCAGTAGCTCGATCGATCGCGCAGGCAACTGGCAGCGGCCGTGCTGACAAAGGTAGAGCTCTGACGTCGTACGTGCGGCAAGCAGCGGCAGCGAATCCGATGGACCAGTTACAAACGTCACCAGTGGAGCGAACTCGTTTCGCGCTGCGACACTTAGCTGATCGGTATTCGCGTTCGCCGGTATTGCCAGATGCGCGCCACTTTGATTAATCAGATGCGCGTGTAACAGCGCCGGTGCGGCTTCGGGCGCTTGCGCCGCCAATCCAATTTGCCGCTCTATCGCTTGTTGCGCAATATCAACCCACTCGCTGCGGTCGTACGCGCCGGCCACACGCAACAGCAGTTCGCAAGCTGCCGATGCTCCGCTGGGTACTGCGCCATCGAACAATTCCCGAGCGCGCATCGGCAAGAGACTTGGTTCGCTGTCGTAAAACCCTTCGTCACTTTCATAGAACCGGTCGATCATCTGAACAGCGAGCTGATGCGCCGCCTGTAGCCATTGCAATTCGCCGGTCGCTGCATGCAGCTCAAGCATTCCAAGGCCAACCTGTGCATGATCGGCTAGATAACTTTGCGTTCGTAATGTCCCGGCTCGCCACGCGTGATGTAGCCGGCCGTCGGGGCTCATCGTGTCGAGCAGAAACCGTGCAGTCTGTCGAGCACATTCGATTAGATCGCTGCGAGCCAGTAGTCGCCCCGCCTCGGCGAGCGCACGCAACGCGATGCCGTTCCAGTCGGCAAGCACTTTGTCGTCGGTGATTGGCCAGACCCGCTGTGACCGCACCGCGTACAAACGGTCACGCACCGATCGTTCCCATTGCGCGAAGGCGTCGTCGGACAGCCCAAGCAGCGCGCGTACTGACTCGGCGTCGCGGCGCTCGAGAACATTCAGCCCATGTTCCCAATTGCCGGGTTCGCTAGCGCCATACAACCGAAGTGCTGCATCAGCATCGGATCCCAGCGCCGCTCGCAACTGCTCGGCCGTCCACACGTAGAACTTGCCTTCGACACCTTCGGAGTCCGCATCCTGTGCGGAGCTATAGGCGGCAGGCGCAAACGACGGATGCATCTCGCGCTGCATCCATGCAATCGTGTCTTCGGCAACGAAGCGTAGGCGCTCGTCGGACGTCAGACGATAGGCTCCAACGTAGATGCGTACGAGCTGGGCGTTGTCGTACAACATCTTCTCGAAGTGCGGCACATGCCAGCGCTGATCGGTCGAGTAACGTGCAAAGCCACCGCCGACATGGTCGTACATGCCGCCCGCCGCCATCGCGAGAAGCGTTTGCGTCAGCATCGCTCGCGCGTCGCTATTTCCGAGCACCCCAAGACTCAATAGATATTGCAGTAGCGGCGCTTGAGGAAATTTTGGCGTAGTGCCGAAGCCGCCATGCGTTCGGTCGAAGCGGCGCATCAGTTGCGACGTCGCCTTCGTGTGAATGTTGTCAACCGTCGCACGTCGCGGCACGCTGCCGGCGCGCACGTGTTCGAGCAATTCCTGTGCGGTTTGCTCGACATCTGTGCGCCGCTGAGTCCAGGCGTCTCGCACCCCACGCAGCACGTCGGCAAACGAGGGCATCCCATGCTTTGCTCTTGGCGGAAAGTAAGTGCCGCCATAAAAGGGCTTTAAGTCGGGCGTCAAAAACATGTTGAGCGGCCACCCCCCATGGCCGCTCATTGCTTGCAGCGCACTCATGTAGACGTGATCGACATCGGGCAATTCTTCGCGATCTACCTTAATCGCGATGAAGCCTTCGGCGAGCTGGCGGGCAATAGCATCATCCTCGAAGCTTTCACGCTCCATCACGTGACACCAGTGACAAGTCGCGTATCCGATCGACAAGAAGATCGGCTTGTCCTCGCTGCGCGCTTTTGCAAACGCTTCTTCGCCCCAGGGATACCAATCAACGGGGTTATGCGCATGCTGCAATAGATAAGGGCTCGTTTCCTGGGCGAGCCGGTTTGATGAGCGGGCAGCGGCAGTCATCTAGGCATCGCCTGGCTCGCTCGTCGCGCTTGTGCTGGGTGCCGTTGTAGCCCACACGCCATCGTTCTCACTCACTGATTCCGCCGTAGCGCGTTGTTCGCCTCTAGCTCGTAGCTCCACACCTCGGTGAGTTGCCGCCCGTTGATGTTCAGCGAACTGCGCAGTGCCAGCGGCTTGTCGGCGCCGGCGCGCGCGAGAATGGACAAGCGCCAAAAGCCTGTGGCGTCGACGCGCTCGAGCTGATGCTCGAGGATCGTCGTACCTTCGTGCGAACTGATCGCCGCGGCGAGCGGTGCATCCGCATTCAACTGGTTCAGGCGCGCGCCTGTGAAGTCGACGATGAAGCGATACTGGCCAGCCATCGAGCTGGCGTCGATGACGTCGCGACCGACGAAGGTATTGACGACCCGACCGAGTCTCGTCTGCGCGATCGTCGGACCACCGAAGCTCAACCGATACTTCAGGTCGAGCTTTGTCCCGCCGTCCACGGGGCCCGGCAGTGACCAGAACGCGACGATGTTGTCAAGGAACTCATTCCTTGTCGGTAACTGCACCAGCAAAAACCGGCCGGGTTTAAAGCCTTGTTCTAGCCGGACGACAGCGCTCGGCCTGCGCTGGTAGTTCGCTTCAGCATCCTCATAGGATGCGAAGCGCGAGTCCCGCTGCAGCAGCCCGAACTCGCTGCCTGCGGAAAAATTGTGAAACGTTATCTTCGACGGGTTCAACAGTGGCTGCCAGATCCAATCGCCCGCGCCATCTTGGACAAGGAGCCCGTCGGAGTCGTGCACCTCCGGGCGCCAGGCGTCACGTGGCCGCGGCGTGTTCTCGCCATAGAAATACATACTCGTCAAAGGTGCGATACCAAGCTGCTCGATTCGATCACGCGTGAACAGCACCGCACTGACGTCCAGACGAGTGGACACGCCGGGCGAGATCAGGAACTTGTAGGCGCCGGTGAGGCGTGGACTGTTGAGCAGTGCATACACGGTCATGCGGCTTGCGCGAGGCCGCGGACGAACGAGCCAAAACTCGATGAAGTCGGGAAACTCCTCGCCCGAGGCGAGTCCGGTGTCGATTGCCGCGCCTCGAACCGAGAGACCCCACTGTCCGCCCTTACCGATGCCGCGCAAGTAGCTCGCGCCGGCGAACACGAGAAATTTGTCGTCGATGGTGGGCCGATTGAGTGAGTAACTCAGCTCGAAGCCCGCGTATCCCAGGTCATTCGGAATTCGCTGTCCGAGCTCCACCTCGTCAAACGTGAAATGGTCCTTGCGAAATGCGAGGCGCCGCACATTACGTCCGGTGACTTCGTTTATCGGCACCACGCGTCCGTACACGGTGCCAGGCATTACCGGCGAGACCTGAAATCTGGAGTGAGTGTCGCGCCAGAGGTTGTGCTGCGCCTGGTGGCGGATACCGCGATATTGGTCGTACCCTATCTCGCGCATAAAACGCGGCGTTTCGACCGGCGGCTGGTAGGGTCCGGCAGCCAGTTGCCGCGCTCGCGCGACGACATCCTCGAAGCCAAATGCAAGTGCGCTCGATACCGGGATCAGCGCAGCAACGAGCACGCTTGCGAGCCACTTCCAGCGCACTCTCCGCGCCACGGTCACGTGTCCCGTCATCGCAAGCTCTGATTCCAATGTCCGGTTCCTCCCGATAGTTCGTCGCGCGCCAGATACAGACGGCCTGGATTCACCTACGCGGCTAATCGTTCGTAGATGGAGCCCGCGCAAGTCGGCCACCGGTGCTCCGCCAATTATTCAAGTCGCTCAAATTTAGACGGTATCCCAACCCCCGGGGCCTGCTTAAAGTCCTAGTCCCCTCCGGCACCGCTCCTCAGACGTAGGTTCGACAATGCCTCGCGCCATAGGCCTCGCTGTCCTTTAGCGGAGCGATCACGTCTATCCCCTAACGGGGGTGTAATAGCTTTAACCCCTTTAAGGTATATCTTGTATTTATACCTCATAGGGGATATACAACGGTTATCCCCAGTAAGGGATAACAAAGAGGTCTGCAATGCGCTTCTTAATAACCGCTAGTGAACAACTTGGTCCAACCTTAAGAGGGCTTCGGCGCGCTGCCCACTTAACACAGACCCAGGTGGCCCGCGCCGGCGGGCTCCGACAAAAGACCGTTTCCATGCTGGAGAACGAGCCACAACGCTGCACTGTCGGCAGCTTAATTAGATATCTCGCCGCCGTAGGCGCCCCGCTAAACCTAGAGCAAGGTCGACCTTCTCACTCGCACGGCCGAGCGCAGGCTTCGTGGTAATGACTCGACCTCGAAAGACATTAGAACTGACTCTCCGGATGAACGGAGAAAGCGTCGGGGTTTGGCGCATAACCTCGCAGGGTGAACATCAGCTTCATTACGCAGATGATTGGATTCGCTCACCATTGGGTCGACCGGTGTCGCTCTCGATGCCGCTTCGACCCCCAGAGGCGCCGTACAAGGGAGATGTCGTCAAGAATTACTTCGAGAATCTCTTGCCCGACAACAAGGCGATCCGAACGCGGATAGCGCAGCGCTTTCAAACGAAGAGCGATGCATTTTCTCTGCTACAAGAAATAGGCCGGGATTGCGTCGGTGCGTTACAGATACTTCCCTCTGGTCGAACGCCCGAACCAACGAATTCAATAAAGGCCGTTCCTCTAACCGAAGCCGAAATAGCAACGCATTTGGCCGAACTAGGCAAAGGGGGTCCCTTTGGCTTTGGGCACGATGTGTTTTTTCGCCTCTCTCTGGCCGGCAATCAAGAAAAAACCGCCTTCCTATGGCATCAAGACCGGTGGTGCCGGCCCGAAGGCAGTACGCCAACAACACACATCTTCAAACTTCCGATGGGAACGGTTCCGGGCGGCATTGACCTCTCTACGTCTGTCGAGAATGAGTTTGTTTGCATGCAGCTGCTCCAAGCGTATGGGATGCCGACGGCGAAAGTGGCATTACTACGCTTCGAAAAACAACAAGTATTAGTAGTCGAGCGATTTGATCGCCGCTTCGACGGCCAACTTGGATGGCTAAGACTTCCTCAGGAAGACTTTGCTCAGGTGTCCGGCGTCGATCCGGCGAACAAGTACGAAGACAGCGGTGGCCCGGGAATACGGCAAATATTGGACCAACTGATTGGGTCATCCAACGCTGAGGAAGATCGGACTGATTTCATGCGTTCTCAGGTTCTCTTCTGGATGCTCGCCGCCATCGATGGTCATGCCAAGAACTTCAGCGTGTTTTTGGAACCCCGCGGCGCCTTTCGTCTAACCCCGAGGTACGACGTCATATCGGCTTATCCCGTCATGGGTACTAAGGCGGGCAAGCTGTCTCCTCATCCTCATAAGGTCCGCATGTCTATGGCCGTTTGGCGATCCAATCGTCACTACCTTTGGTCGCAAGTTCGACGGCCTCACTTCGAGCACACGGCACGAGCCTGCAAGGTCGACAATTTTGCGAATGTAATTGACGACCTTATTGGAGCGACGCCCGGCGCGCTGGAGGCCGTCAGCGCCCAGACACGTGAGCTCCCGCGTAAAGTCGTAGTGCCAATACTTGAGGGCGTGCAAAAGGCCGCAAAGCGTTTGTCAGAGGGATAGGTTTCACCACAACCACGAACATCGCTGGTCCAGGGCAAGATCAATGACGTTGCCGTCTAAGGCGACATGGCGTGGCACGCAGGAACGTACTCGGTCATCAAGGACGGCAAGACCGTCGACACCGGCGGCTACATGGAGGTCTTGCGCAAGAAAGGCGGCAAGTGGCTGATCGTGCGCGACATCTGGAACTCGTCGATGCCGCCCGCAGCTGCACCGCCGCCACCTGCTCCGGCCGCTGCGCCGAAGAAATAGATCACCTTCGAGCAGGAACCGTCGAAAGCGAAGGCGCTGCTTGACCTCGTTCCGGGTCAGCGACGGAATGGCGGCAATCGGGATCGCAGCAACAAATCACAACACGAGCACCTGATCGTCTTAGCCGAGCGGCCCGCGATTCTCCAGCTGCTGCACACGCTCGCGCAGCGCCTGCAGTTCGGCCCGCAGTTGTTCCAACTCGGCGCGCCAGTCAGGAGCCGCCGCGCCACCGACGTCCTGTTCGCGACGGGGTACGACGTTCACCGATTGCGCAGCCGGACTCAACAGTTCCACCCAGCGCGACTCGCGTGCGCCGGCGGCGCGTGGCAGCAATCGCACTAACGGACCACCAGACTCGAGCGAGCGTTCCGCGAGCTGCGTGAGGAAGCCTTCGACCGAACTTACATCGGCGAATCGATGCAGTCGTTCAGTCGCTGCGCGCAGTTCAGCGGCGGTCTGCGGGCCTCGCAGCCACAGAGCGGCGAGCAGCGCCACCGCTTCGCTCGGCACTTTCAGCACGCGGCCGATGTTCTGCGAATAACGCATGACGCGGGAGCCACTTGATTCGATCACGAGCGATAGGTGAATGAGCCGGTCTATCGCGGCCTGCACGTCCAGTTCCGGCGTGTTCAGCACCGGGTTGCGGTTGTTCTTCTGGTTGCAGCCCGCCGTCAACGCGTTCAACGACAGCGGATAGATTTCAGCAACCGTAAGTTCTTTCTCGACGAGCACACCGAGAATGCGTGCTTCAAGCAGCGACAGCTGGGGATTCAAGGCGTCCACCCGCTCCGCAAATCGGTTTCTTACGGCGAGGCTTAAGGCATCTCGTTCGGAATATCAATGATTGCGCCCGCGGCTGTTATGGCGGCGCACTGGGCCGCCAACTGCTTCCGCAACGCTGCGTCCTCTGCAGAATCATGCGGATTGGTTGTTGAGCGGTTAATCGCAACTTCCAGGTGA
>JBGSWX010000012.1:0-5217 GCA_041751695.1 Burkholderiaceae bacterium
TCCTGCTCGACGGCAGCCGTCAGGCGCTGCAGCGCGTCGGGCACCTGCTCCGCCGTGATCACGCCACGCGGCGATTCGGGCCGGCCGATGATCTCGAAGATCCGGCGCGCATTTTCGCCAAACATGATGATCTCGGCCGCAACTTTCGAACGAAATATAACCAGTGCCATGGAGTCGACCTCACCGCTTCGTCTTCAAAGAGTTTTCATTGTAAGAGGCGCTCTATACTGGATCGATTCAACTGCACGATGGAGCAACATTCGATGGGCAAAGGCGATTTGCGCACACGGCGCGGCAAGATATACAACGGAAGCCACGGCAAGAAGCTGCCCGGCAGGATAAAGAAAGCCAAGCCGGTGCCGGTGACTCGAACCGCGACTGCTCCCGCGCGCGGCAGCAAGTCTCGCTAGTTGCCGACGCGAAGATTCTTTATCGCGGGTTGTCTGATTGCGGGGTTTGCCGGGTGCAACCCGACGTTCAACTGGCGCGAGGTGCGCTCGCCCGATGGCTATAGCGTCTCGCTGCCCGGCCGCGCGCAAACGGTGACACGCGATGTAACGCTGCAGGAGGTGGCAGTGCCGATGTCGATGACGTCTACCGGCATCGATGCCACATTGTTTGCCGTAGGTGTGGCGCGGTTGCCGTACGCAGGCGGTTCCTTGGATCGGCACCAGGCATTGGCGGTTTTCCGCGATGCCCTGGTGCGCAACATCGATGGTCGGCTCACGCATGCGGGGGCGGCGCCTCTTCCAGTGCCGTCGGGCGACTCTCGCACTCTGCTTGCCTCGGAAGCGATCGAAGCCCGCGGACGCGATACGAGCGGCCGCGCAGTGCGCCTTGCGGCGCGCTTCTACATCGTCGATGATCGACTTTTCCAGGTGGTCGCGCTGAGCGCAGAGGGCGAGAATCTGGCCGAGGCGTTCGACACTTTTTTCACGTCGTTTCGACTCAATTAGCGAGTTCTTAAACGGAATCGGAATGGGAAAGAGCGAAGCTGCATTGGCCGATATCACGCACTGGTTTGCGGGTCGCAGAGACGATGGCGCCGTCGGAAAGACCGGCGAGGTGTTCAACCCGGCGACCGGTGACGTCACGGGATCGGTGCGGCTAGCCGACGCGGGCGTGGTCGACGCCGCGGTCACTGCTGCGCGCGCCGCATTGCCGGCGTGGAGCGAGACCTCCCCGCTGAACCGCGCGCGTGTGATGTTTCACTTCAAGGAATTGCTCGAGCGCCATCACGATGCGCTCGCGGCGATTATCACCAACGAGCACGGCAAGGTGTTCAGCGACGCGAAGGGCGAGGTGCAGCGCGGCATCGAGGTCGTCGAGTTCGCGTGCGGCGCGCCGCAGCTGCTGAAAACGCAGTTTTCGGACAACATCGGCGGCGGGATCGACAACTTTTCGCTGCGTCAGCCGCTCGGCGTGGTGGCCGGTATCACGCCGTTCAATTTCCCGGTGATGGTGCCGATGTGGATGTTTCCGCTGGCGCTTGTGTGCGGCAACACGTTCGTGCTGAAGCCGTCGGAGCGCGATCCGTCGGCCTCGTTGTTGCTAGCCGAATTGCTGCAGCAAGCCGGCTTGCCCGATGGCGCGTTCAACGTCGTGCAGGGCGACAAGGAAGCGGTCGACGCGATTCTTGCGCATCCCGGCATCGGCGCGGTCAGCTTCGTCGGCTCGACGCCGATTGCGCAATACATCCACGCCGAAGGCACGCGGCACGGCAAGCGGGTGCAGGCTCTGGGCGGTGCGAAAAATCATATGGTGGTGCTGCCCGACGCCGATCTCGATCATGCGGCCGATGCGCTCGTCGGTGCTGCCTATGGCTCGGCCGGCGAACGCTGCATGGCGATCTCGGTATGCGTCGCGGTGGGCGATATCGCGGACGCGCTGATCGACAAATTGAAATCACGCATCAGCTCGCTGCGAATCACCGGCGGCATGGATGCACACGCTGACATGGGGCCGCTGGTGACGGCCGCCCATCGCGGAAAGGTGCTCGGCTACATCGATCAGGGCGTGGCCGAGAGCGCGCACATCGTATGCGACGGTCGCACGCACGAATCGGCGACGCAAGCCGGATTCTTTCTCGGCGCCACGCTGTTCGATCGCGTTGAACCGTCGATGCGCATTTATCGCGAGGAAATCTTCGGTCCGGTGTTGTGCGTAATGCGCGTGCCCGATCTCGCAGCCGCGCTCGACATCGTTAACGCGCATGAGTACGGCAACGGTGTGGCCATTTACACCGCCGATGGTGGAACCGCGCGCGAGTTCGCGCGCAACGTGCAGGCCGGCATGGTCGGCATCAACGTGCCGATTCCGGTGCCGATGGCGTTTCACTCGTTCGGCGGCTGGAAGCGATCGATGTTCGGCGATCACCACGCGTACGGTGAAGAAGGCGTTCGCTTTTACACGCGCTACAAGTCTGTGATGCAGCGCTGGCCCGATGCCGCAGCGAGCAAAGGGCCCGAGTTTGCGATGCCGGTGAACAAATAGTTCGTCGCGCTCCTTTTCGCTGGGTCCGAGAATGCCACCGATATCGAAAATTCCCGTTCCAGGTCGAGGATCAGCGCGAGTGTGCGCGCGTAGCAGGCATCACTGTGTCAAACCTCGCGCAACGAACGCCGATATTGAATCGCTTCCGCAACGTGTGACGTCGCAAGCTCGCTCGCGCCCGCCAGATCGGCAACCGTGCGCTAAACCTTTAGCACGCGGTGATAAGCGCGCATCGACCAACCGAGTCGCACCGCGGCCGCATGCAGCAAGCTCTTGACCGCGCCGGTCACGGCGCATACCTGATCTATCTCGGCCGGCTGCAAGTGATCGTTTAGCTTGCCCTGTCGCGATAGCGCCTGGTTGTACGCCTTGCGCACGCGCTCGGCGACGAAGCGGGTGGGCTCGCCGTCACTCATTGCCGTCAACTCGTCCTCGGTAAACGACGACACCTCTACTCGCATGTCGATGCGATCGAGCAGCGGCCCCGAAATGCGGTCCTGGTAGCGCGCCACCAGATCGGGCGTGCAGCGGCACTCGACCGTCTTGTGGCTGAAGTAGCCGCACGGGCACGGATTCATCGCGGCGATCAATTGAAACTTGGCCGGAAAATCGACCTGCCGTGCGGCGCGCGATACGGTGATGCGGCCCGATTCGAGCGGTTGGCGCAGGGCCTCGAGAACGCGCCGATCGTACTCGGGCAGCTCGTCGAGAAACAGCACGCCGTGGTGGGCCAGTGAGATTTCACCCGGCGCGGGTGGATTGCCGCCACCCACCAACGCGACCGCGCTCGCCGTGTGATGCGGCGAGCGAAAAATGCGCGTGGCCCAGCGCTGTGTCGCAAACTGGCCCGCCAGCGATAGCACCGCCGCCGATTCGAGCGCTTCATCGGTCGTCATCGGCGGCAAGATTCCTGCGAAGCGCTGCGCCAGCATCGTTTTGCCGGTGCCGGGCGGCCCGACCATCAGCGCGCTGTGGCCACCGGCTGCTGCGATCTCGAGCGCGCGCCGCGCGGCCAGTTGTCCCTTGACGTCGAACAGGTCGGGATACGTGGGCGGCGTCAGGCGCACCATCGCCTGATGCACCTCGATCCGTTGCGCATCGCTTTCGCCCGCGTCCGCGCGCAGATGCTCGACCACCTGCAGCAGCGTTTTCGCAGGGTAAATCGGGATCTGGCCGACCAACGCCGCTTCGTCCGCGCTTTCTTCGGGCACCACGAAGCCGCGTGGGCCGCTGGTGTCGGCGCCGCCTCGATGGCCTTCGGCCTCGCGCGTGGCAAGGGTGACCGCATAGGCCATCGCCAACGCGCCGCGCACCGGCCTCAATTCGCCTGACAGCGACAGCTCGCCTGCAAACTCATAGCGGTCGAGCGCGCGCGCCGGCAACTGGCCGGTCGCAGCCAGAATGCCGAGCGCAATGGGCAGATCGAAGCGGCCGGACTCTTTCGGCAGATCGGCCGGGGCCAGATTCACGGTGATCCGCCGCATCGGGAAGTCGAAGCGGCTGTTTTGCAGTGCGGCGCGCACACGCTCGCGCGCTTCGCGTACTTCGGTATCGGGCAGCCCCACCAGCGTAAAAGCCGGTAGTCCATTAGCCAAATGCACTTCGACGGTGACTTCGGGCGCCGACATACCCGCCAGGCCGCGACTGCGAACGACGGCCAGCGTCATCGAAGCGGGTTCAGCGAGCGGCGAGCAGAAATAGGGGGCATAGGGGGCGCGCGATTCTATCGGCCGCCAAGGCGGTACCCCTGTCCGCGCGGTCCGGTTAACTCGATTGGACGAAGGAAAAATGGCTCGTTTGGCCCGATATTTCGGAAGGGATGGCCCATCTTGTCGTGGCACGATACAGTTGCCCCCATTTTCATTAACCGGCCTTACCTTAATAACCGGCTCGCCTGCACCTGGTGTCGACGCTTCTGCTCGGGATTGTCGTGTTTGTCACGCTGACCGGACTGTATGTCTGGGTGCAACGGCGCGCGCGAGCGATTCGCGAACAGTCCGAAAAGCGCGAGCAAAGCGCGATGGCGCTGATACTGGCGGGCGGTGGAGCCGTCGAGAGCGAGACCGAAGACACGCGCGAAGAGCCGATCGCCAAGCGCAAGGTGATCGGCCGCCTGCTGGAAGATGACCCGGCCGAGAAAGCCGCCGCCGCGGCGCGCCATGCGGCCGCTGCGCGCGAATCCGCGAACGAAAAAGCCAAGCGCGATTTGCCACCGCTCGAATTTGGGAAGGGTAAGTCGCACGGCAACGGCAAGGCGTACGGCAATGGCACAGGCGACAAGGCTCGCAATGGCGCGCATCGCTCGAGCGCGGCCGAACTCGCCGCGGCCGATCTCGATCCGATTGAAGATTTGATTTCTCAAATCATGGAGCAGGAGCCGTCGCCCTCCAGTCGATCGCAAGCTGCAGCGCCCGAGGCCGCGCGCTCGCGCACGGTCGAACCTGTCAACGGCAAGCGCGACATGGTCACGCCCAACAGCGTGCCGCTGCGCGAGCTCGTGCTGGCCTGGTATGAATCGCGCGGCTATCGCAGGTCGCCCGCGTCACCCGCGGTATGGCCGATCGAGCTGGTGTTGCGTCATCGCGAGGACGCAACGCGTGCCTACGCGTTTGTGGTGCAAAACGATCTGGTGTCGGTCGACCGCATTACGGCGTTGATCGAGCAGGCGCGTGAGATCGGCATGATGCGAGTGGCGGTCATCGCCGAAGCGGGCTATGAGCGCGG
>JBGSWX010000013.1:0-4697 GCA_041751695.1 Burkholderiaceae bacterium
CGCTCGGTCGGCTCCTCGATCGCGCGTGAAATCACGCGCGGCGTGCTCGGCTCGATACTCGGCGGCGCGCGGCGGCGTTAGTCGGGCTCCGGAGTCGGAACAATGGCGGTCGGCGCAGCACTCGCCGCGATCGAAGCGTGGCCGCTGTCGGATGCGATTCGCCGTTCGGTGTGGGCGTATCCGGCGCTCGAGACGATTCACATTGCAGCATTCGCTACGGTGTTCGGGGCATTGATGTTGCTGGAGCTGCGCGTGTTCGGCGCAGCGCCGGCGGTGCCGTTGTCTCCGCTGGCCAGGCTGGCGGTACCGGTTGCATTGACCGCATTCGCGGTGGCAGCGGCCGCCGGTTTCCTGATGTTGATTTCGAATGCCAGTGAACTTATTTTGAACCGGGCGTTTCAACTAAAGCTGGGGCTGATCGTAACTGCGGGCGCCAACGCGTGGTGGTTTCATCGGCGCGGCAGCCTCGCACTGCACGATGGCGTTGCCAAGGCGCAATCTTTGCTCTCGTTGCTGCTCTGGCTGGGCGTCATTGCGTGCGGCCGCCTGATTGCTTACCTGTAAGGAGGTGTCATGAAACGTCGTTACTTTCTGAATCTCGCCGCCGGTGCGCTGCTCGCGGCGCCGGTGTTGGCGCACCACGGCTGGTCGAGCTTCGACCAGGACAAGCCGCTGTACCTGAGCGGAACGCTCACGCAGGTGCGCTGGCAGAACCCGCATGCCGAAGCAATGCTGCGCGTCGATGCAACCAAGCTGCCCGAAGGATTCGCGACGCGCACTTTGCCGGCGCAACAGCAGTCGGTCGACGCCGCCGGTATCTTGAAGAAAGCGTCGGTGCCGGCCAACGCGGCGGGCGTTTGGGAAATCGAATTCGCGCCGCTGTCGCGCATGCAACAGTGGGGGCTTTCGCAACCGCCGAAAGTCGGCGACCGCATCGAAGTGATCGGTTATGGCCTGGCCGACGGCAAGCGCGTGTTGCGCGTTGAGTATTTGTTCCTCGACGGCAAGGCCTTCGCGTTCCGCTCGTCGCCTGCCAACTAAGCCGTTCGTCGGAGCCAATTAGCACTCGACGTGCGCGAGTGCTTTAAATCTTTTTTGGTTTAGTAGTCTTTTTGGCCTCTTTGAGCCAGGGTTTTACATGTATACCGTTTGCGTGTGATCGCGTTGACTTAAGCACGCACGCATCAGTAAGCGCGGCGCAGACGGAGGTCTGGATGAGCGTACCGGCAGTGATTCCCCCACCGATCTCGATCGCGGGATTCAAGGACGTGTACCAGGTTCCTCAGGTGGAAGAGGCGTTGACCGGTTTGCAGGAGCTCGGGTCCAACGCCAACGAAGCGCTGCGCGCCACCTACGTGCGGATGATCCGCAGCGGCGGCCAGCGATTCGTGATCAAACCCTCGGCGCTGCCCGATATCGACACGCTGATCAGCGAGCTGCCCAATTTTGAAGTGCCGCTGACGGACATTCGCAAGCAGCTTGCGCTGTGCCTGTCATCGGATGATCCGCTCGAGCTCGAGCCGATGTTGCTGCTCGGCGATCCCGGCATCGGCAAGACGTATTTCGCGCGCCGGCTGGCGCGGCTGCTCGGCACCGGCTACAACTTCATCGGCATGAGCTCGCTCACGGCTGGCTGGATTCTGTCGGGCGCCTCGGCACAGTGGAAAAATGCGAAGCCCGGCAAGGTGTTCGATGCACTCGTCAACGGCGACTACGCCAACCCAGTGATCGTCGTCGATGAGATCGACAAGGCCGGCTCCGACACGCAGTACGACCCGCTCGGGAGTCTGTACACGCTGCTAGAGCACGACACCGCTACCGAATTCACCGACGAGTTTGCCGAGGTCCCGATCGACGCCTCCGACGTGGTCTGGATCGCCACCGCCAACGACGGCAATGCGATTCCTTCGCCGATCCTGAACCGGATGAACGTCTACTTTATCGATCCGCCCGATCTCGAAGGCTCGCGGCGGATCGCGCAGTGCATCTACGACGAACTGCGCGGCGAGCACGCGTGGGGCCGCGCGTTTCCGCAAGACTTGACGGACGACAGCCTGGATCGGCTGGCCCGGCTGAAACCGCGCGAAATGAGGCGCGTGTTACTCGCTGCATTCGGCAACGCGAAGCTTGCGGGGCGTGACGAGGTGCTGCCCGAAGACATTACCGACGAACGCGCAGTGAAGAAATCGCGCATCGGGTTTTAGAAGCCACTCCTCGTGTACGCGACCGCTTCGCGGTCGCACGTGCACTCGTCGTGACGAGCGACATGCCGGGGGCATGTCGCCGGACATCGCGGCGCAGCCGCGGTGGTCCCGCGAGCTTGATCGCGGGATTCGCGGTTCGCGCCAGACGAACTGCGAACATTAGTTAGATGCGCGCCCTTCGGGCGGCCGCGCGTGCGCGCATTCACAAAGGCAAGGGGAAACGGCACTCCGCTCGCCATGTTTCCCACTGATCACTGATCACCCGATCACGAGCTCTTAACCGCCTTCGCTTGCTCCGCCGCTACCCGCTTATAAACCGGCCCCCAGAGCGGATGGCCGACTTCGGCTTCGGTGAGTTTGAAGCTCGGGTCCGCCGTGAAAGCGGCGCGAAACGCGGACTCGCACTCGGCCGGACGGCTATACGCGCAGGCGATGAATGCGAGGTGCTTGTTCGCAGCGGCGACGTCGTTTCGATCGCGCAGGCTCTCGGCCAACGCACGCTTGAACATCACCTCGGCGCGCTCGTACTGGCCGTCTTCGTAAAACCGCATGCCGTTGATGAACGCGCGTTCGGCGGGTTGCTCGTACATCCGCGCGATGCTGATCGAAGGAGCGGGTGGCGGTGGCGGCGCGCGCGGAGGATCCAGCAACGCGCAGCCACCGAGCATCACAGCGCCGAGCGCAACGAAAGTGCCCAGGGAAAGCCGATGCGTGAAATTCATCATCATTGAAACAAGTGGCTGATGCGCAGCGGACGCTCGGGAGCAACGTCGACCTGCGCAACATAAGGCTGCCGCTGTCCGTTGCGTAGCTCAATTGTGTGCCGACCGGCGGGGAGCGTGAGCTGCGCCAGCGGCGGCGTGGTTCCACGCCGTGCCCCGTTGACATACACCTCGCCCCACGGCGCAACCGCGAATACCACAAGACCTTTTTCGACCATCGCGGCCGATGCTTTCGAGGTGCGCGTCATGTTCGAGCGCGGCGTCGTTGCAGAATTCACGGCCGTTGGCGCCGACGAATCGAGTAGCGTCGATGCACCGGCCGCGACATCATGCGACGGCGCGATCGATGTTTGCGCGGCGTTGCTCGGTGTTGCGGGTGCCGTGGCTGCGACTCCAGGGCCACGAACAGCCGCGCCGAAGGCCGCGATCAGTGCGATCGCACACGCTGCAGCGATCAGCGCCGCCTGGGTGCGCCATCCTGACGGCTTCGCTTGGCGCTCACTCATCGCCGATTGCATCCCGACCGTGGCGACGCGAATCGACCGGGGAGGGGTGATTTCAACGCGTGCGGGCATGCCGGTGATCGTCAGCGCGCGCGCCGGCTGGTCGCCGCGATTGCCCCACAAAAACGTAGTCAACGCATTGCGGAATTGCGCTGCGGTGCTGAACGCTCTTGCGCCATTTAACTCGAGCGCGTTCTCGGCGATCTCTGCCAGCGCGAGCGGAGCGGCCGGGCGGATCTCGATAATCGGACTTTCACCGCCCTTGCGCGCACGCAGCGCGTTGAGGTCGGGGCGAGTACCGGTCAACAGCAAAAACAACAGAGCGCCCAGCGCGCGAATGTCTTTTCGGCGCGCTGCCGGAGCGAGCTCGTTCTGAAAGTAAGGCAGCATCGCTTCAGTGCCGGCAAGCTCGAAGTCACCCGTTGCGCCGCTATCGATCCAGCCGCCGAACCCCATGACCTTCGGCACCTTGTCGGGCTCTTGCAAGTAGATGCGCGAGGGCGCCAGATGTCCATGCGGCACACCGCGTGAGTGCGCATGCTCGACGGCGTCGGCCACGCGCGCTGCTATATCGGCCGCCTGCAGCGCGCCGGGCCGGAAACCCTCCTGCATCGCGTCGTCGAGCAATTTGCCGTCGACGCGCTCCAGTGCAAGGTAGCCGATGTTGTGTACGCGGCCGGCATCGAACACCGTGACGATGTGCGGGTGGTGCAGACGACCCGCGGCCTGAGCTTGCCGCATGAAAGCCTGGTCGATGCGTTCATGCCCGGCCGATTCTTCGCCGCGCCGCGGCTGCAGTTGAACTGCCTTGAGCACGAGCTCGCGATTGAGCACCGGGTCGAGCGCGAGATACGCGACGGTGTGCCGATCGCGCCGTAACTCGCGCAGGATCGAGTAGCGGCCGATCAGCTTCAGATTGTGGGTCAGCGCTTCCGGCATGGGCGATGGGGTTGGTCAGTCGCGTCAGGCTAGCCGATGTGGTGCCACACCACAATCGACGCTAATGGATGAAAAGTGCGCCGAAAGGCGACTAAAAACGATGCTGCAAACCGAGCGTCTCACCCGACTTGACCTCGACGCGCGCAATAAACGGAGCAGCCGCGCCGTTGCGAATTTCGATCGTGTGCAGCCCGGCCGGCAACGACAGCTGCGTCAACGGCGGCGACACGCCGCGTGCTGCGCCGTCGACGCTGATCTCGCCCCACGGCGAAACGGCCAATGTCACGATACCGTCACGCGGCGGCGCGGTGGGCGGCACCACCGGTTCG
>JBGSWX010000014.1:0-5440 GCA_041751695.1 Burkholderiaceae bacterium
CCGACCCTCGTGCGTGTCGGCGTGTTGATCGGCGGCTTGGTGCTCGCGATTGTGATCGCATGGTTTTCGCAGTCGGGCAAACGGTTCCTCGCTTACGCGCGAGAGTCCTACGAGGAAACCAAGCGGGTCGTGTGGCCCAGCCGCGACGAAACTGTGAAGACGACGGGAATCGTGTTTTTGTTTGTCGTGATCATGGCGATCTTTCTTTTCCTGGTCGACAAGAGTCTCGAATGGATTTTGTACGACACGCTCCTCGCCTGGCGCTAAAAAACTAAATGGCAAACGAGATGGCAACTGAAACAGCAGCAGTGTCAGCAGCGGACGACAAGGCGTCGCCCGCAGCGGCGACGGCGGGCACCAAGCGCTGGTACGTGGTGCACGCGTACTCCGGGATGGAAAAGGGCGTGGCGCGCGCGTTGCAGGAGCGCATCAACCGCGCGAATCTGCAGTCGCAGTTCGGACAAATTCTGGTTCCGGTTGAAGAGGTGGTCGAGATCAAAGGCGGCAAGAAGTCGATCACCGAGCGCCGTATGTATTCAGGCTACGTGCTGGTCGAAATGGACATGACCGACGAAGCGTGGCACCTGGTGAAGAGCACCTCCAAGGTCACCGGCTTCCTCGGTGGCAGTGCGAATCGCCCATCGCCTCTGCGCCAGAAGGAAGTCGACGAAATCCTGATGCGGATGCAGGAAGGCGCGGAAAAGCCGCGGCCTAAGACGTTGTGGGAAGTGGGCGAGATGGTGCGCGTCAAGGATGGGCCGTTCACCGACTTCAATGGCAACGTGGAAGAAGTGAACTACGAGAAGAGTCGCTTGAGAGTATCGGTGACGATCTTCGGGCGCTCGACGCCGGTCGAACTCGAGTTTGGGCAGGTAGAAAAGGTCTGAGTGGGCGGAAGCGCACTCAGACCTTTCGGCGAGGCTAACTTGCGAAGCAAGGTAAGCCCACGAAGTGGGCGGCCGGAGCCAAAAAGTTTAGTAACGGGGGAGCCGCCAGCCTTGAGCAGCGGCGCTTGAACCCACAGGAGTCAATATGGCAAAGAAGATCATCGGTTTTATCAAGTTGCAGGTGCCAGCCGGCAAGGCGAATCCGTCGCCTCCGATCGGCCCCGCGCTGGGTCAGCGCGGGCTGAACATCATGGAGTTCTGCAAAGCGTTCAACGCGCAGACGCAGAGCATGGAACCCGGGCTTCCGATCCCCGTTGTGATCACGGCGTTTGCGGACAAAAGCTTCACGTTCGTGATGAAGACGCCGCCGGCGACGGTGTTGATCAAGAAGGCGGCCAAGATCGAGCGTGGCTCGCCGAAGCCGCACCTCGACAAGGTCGGCAAGATCACGCGCGCGCAGGCCGAAGAAATTGCGAAAGCAAAGATGCCGGATCTGACCGCGGCCGACATGGAAGCCGCCGTTCGAACGATCGCGGGCAGCGCGCGTTCGATGGGCATCACGGTGGAGGGCCTGTAAGTGGCGACGGTATCCAAGCGTACGAAGACCAATCGCGGCAAGGTCGATCCTCAAAAAACGTATCCGGTCAGCGATGCTTTGTCGCTGATCAAGCAGTGTGCGACGGCGAAGTTCGACGAGTCGATCGATGTATCGGTCGCGCTCGGCATCGATGCGAAGAAGTCGGATCAGACGGTGCGCGGTTCGGTCGTGCTCCCCGCCGGCAGCGGCAAGACCAAGCGCGTCGCGGTCTTTGCGCAGGGCGCAAAGGCAGAAGAAGCGAAGGCGGCGGGCGCCGACATTATCGGCATGGACGATCTGGCCGCGAAGATCAAGGAAGGCTTCCTGGATTTCGACGTGGTGATTGCGTCGCCGGATGCGATGCGCGTGGTTGGCGGGCTGGGCCAGGTTCTCGGTCCGCGCGGGCTGATGCCGAATCCGAAGGTCGGCACTGTGACGCCCGACGTGGCGCAGGCGGTGACAAACGCGAAAGCGGGCCAAGTGCAATTCCGCGCAGACAAGGCCGGCATCGTGCACGCGTCAATCGGGCGAGCGTCGTTCGAGGTGGATCGGCTGCAGACCAACTTGGCGGCGCTGATCGATGCGCTGAACAAATCAAAGCCGTCGTCGTCGAAAGGCATCTTTCTGCGCAAGATTTCAGTGTCGTCGACGATGGGGATCGGCGTGCGCGTCGATGCGTCGACCTTGAACTGAGCGTTGAACGGATAGAGATAGCAGGAGCTAGGACTTTGGGCTGCGCGTTGCGTCGGAACACTGATACGGACGCGCTGCTGTCAGAGACCGCTGGAAGAGGGCAAGTATTTCCTAGAGCTGCCTTCTTTAAGTTTGGAAGAAGTTTTCCATTCCAGCGCAGACGGTGGACCCGAAGAGAGCATTGAAGTGCGTTGCGTTGTAGGACGAAAACGTGCATCGGTGTTTCGCTTCGGTCGCCGGTTTTCAACCGGTGCTGAGCGTTGCGAAGCACTTTGATGGAGCAATTCGCATGGGTCTTAATCGGCAGGAAAAAGCCGCTGTGGTCGAGGAAGTCGGAGCCCTTGTGGCGGCGTCGCAATCGATCGTAGTAGCCGAATACCGTGGGCTGAATGTGGATGCGATCACCCGTCTGCGCAAGCAAGCGCGCAGTCAGGGTGTGCAGTTGCGTGTGCTGAAAAACACATTGGCCCGTCGCGCGGTCGGTGGAACGCCGTTTTCAGGGTTGTCCGACAAGCTGGTCGGGCCTCTGGTGTACGGCTTCTCCAACGATCCCGTGTCGGCTGCCAAAGTGCTTTCGAGTTTTGCCAAAGACAACGACAAGCTTGTCGTCAAGGCCGGCGGGACGCCCAACTTCGTCATGGACGAAAAGGGCGTCAAGCAGCTGGCCCTGCTGCCGAGCCGTGACGAGTTGCTGGCGAAGCTGATGGCCACGATGCAAGCACCGATCGGGCAGTTCGTTCGCACGTTGAACGAAGTGCCGTCGCGTCTGGTGCGCACCTTGGCAGCCGTGCGCGATGCAAAGGAAGCAGTGCCCGCGTAACCACATCCGAAAATTCAACCGATACAACGCACTTTCTTAGGAGTTTGTAATGGCACTTTCGAATCAGGAAATTCTCGACGCCATCGGCGCGAAGTCCGTTCTCGAGATCAGCGAGCTGATCAAGATGATGGAAGATAAATTTGGCGTGTCCGCCGCGGCCGCAGCGGTTGCAGTGGCGGCACCAGCCGGCGGCGGTGCAGCGGCAGCGGTTGCCGAAGAGCAGACCGAATTCAACGTGATGCTGCTCGAGTTCGGCGCAAACAAGGTCAACGTCATCAAGGCGGTGCGCGAGCTGACCGGCCTGGGTCTGAAAGAGGCCAAGGATCTGGTCGACGGCGCGCCCAAGCCTGTTAAAGAGGGCGTGAACAAGGCCGACGCGGAAGCGGCGAAGAAGAAGCTCGAGGACGCCGGCGCCAAAGTGGAGGTTAAGTAACAGTGTTTGTGTTGCCGGCGGAGCTTTGCTTCGCCGGCGCCCCTGAACATATAGGGGACTTTGATGTGGGGATTTCATCCCCAGATCAAAGTCTTCCCTGGATGAACGAACGCGCGGGACGCCCCTACGCCGCTCGGATGCAAGCGTTTAACGCTGCGTCCGTGACGGCATTTGTCGTCCCCGCGCCGCGCATCCTCGGCGAGTTTGTTTTGCCACTGTCTCGCATCAAACGGAGCGTCCATGCCGTACTCGTTCACTGAAAAGAAGCGCATTCGCAAGAGCTTTGCCAAACGGCCGAGCGTGTTGTCCGTGCCGTTTTTGCTTGCGACTCAGCTTGAGTCGTACGCCCACTTTCTGCAGGCTGAGGTTCAGCCCAGCAAGCGCGAGAACCACGGCCTGCAGGCCGCGTTCACGTCGATTTTCCCGATCTCCAGCCACAACGGCATGGCGCGGCTCGAGTTCGTGAGCTTTCATTTGGGCGAGCCGCCGTTCGACGTCAAGGAGTGCCAGCAGCGCGGGTTGACCTACGCGTCTCCTCTGCGCGCCAAGGTGCGGCTGGTGATCATGGACCGCGAGGCGACAAAGCCGACGGTGAAGGAAGTCAAGGAGCAAGAGGTCTACATGGGCGAAATACCGCTGATGACGACCACCGGTTCGTTCGTCATCAACGGCACCGAGCGCGTGATCGTGTCGCAACTGCATCGCTCACCCGGCGTGTTCTTCGAGCACGACCGCGGCAAGACGCATTCGAGCGGGAAGCTGCTTTTTTCCGCGCGCGTGATTCCATATCGCGGCTCGTGGCTCGACTTTGAGTTCGACCCGAAAGACATTCTGTACTTCCGCGTCGATCGCCGCCGCAAGATGCCGGCCACGATTCTGCTGAAAGCAATCGGCCTGTCCAACGAGCAGGTGCTCGCGCACTTCTTCCGCTTCGATACGTTTGCGTTGAGTGCTGAAGGCGGCTTCATGGAGCTCGTGCCCGAGCGGCTGCGCGGCGAAACCGCACGGTTCGACATCACCGACAAGGCCGGCAAGGTCGTCGTGGCCAAGGACAAGCGCATCAACGCCAAACATATCCGCGACATGGAAGCCGCGGGCATGAAGCGCATCGCGGTGATCGAGGACTATCTGCTCGGCCGCGTGCTCGCGAACAACGTCGTTGATCCGGAAACCGGCGAGATCGTCGCCAACGCCAATGACGAGTTGACCGAAGACCTGCTGAAGAAACTGCGCGTGGCCAACGTGCAGGAGATTCGCACGATCTACATCAACGATCTGGATCAGGGTGCGTTCATCTCGAACACGCTGCGCATCGACGAGACCGGCGACCAGCTGGCCGCGCGTATCGCCATCTATCGCATGATGCGTCCGGGCGAGCCACCGACCGAGGACGCGGTCGAGACGCTGTTCCGCCGCCTGTTCTTCGATGAAGACACCTACGACCTGTCGCGTGTGGGCCGCATGAAGGTCAACAGCCGCTTCGGCCGGCCCGAAATCACCGGTCCGATGACGCTGACGCACGAAGACATCGCAGACACGATGAAGCTGCTGGTCGAGCTGCGCAATGGTCGCGGTGAGATCGACGATATCGATCACCTGGGCAATCGCCGCGTGCGCGTCGTCGGTGAATTGGCAGAGAACCAGTTTCGCGCCGGCTTGGTTCGCGTCGAGCGTGCGGTAAAGGAGCGGTTGGGCCAGGCAGAGACCGAAAACCTGATGCCGCACGACCTGATCAACAGCAAGCCGATCAGTGCGTCGATTCGCGAGTTTTTCGGCTCGTCGCAGTTGAGCCAGTTCATGGATCAGACCAACCCGCTTTCTGAGATCACGCACAAGCGGCGTGTCTCGGCACTTGGACCGGGTGGATTGACGCGCGAGCGCGCTGGCTTCGAAGTGCGCGACGTACATCCGACGCACTACGGCCGCGTGTGCCCGATCGAAACACCCGAAGGGCCGAACATCGGCCTGATCAATTCGATGGCGCTGTACGCGCAGTTGAATGAATACGGTTTTCTTGAAACGCCGTATCG
>JBGSWX010000015.1:0-1835 GCA_041751695.1 Burkholderiaceae bacterium
CTCCGGCAGGTCGCGCAAGCACACCGCAAGCGTCGACCAGATTTGTTGGGTTTGGCGCCGTGCGTCGATTCGCACGGCCGGATCGCTTTCCGGATCCGAATCGAATTCCATCTCCGTCGCCCGATCGATCACTGCCTGCAACGCCTCCGGCGCGTACGGCAACTCCTTGCCATGCGCGCGATAGACATCGACGGTCTTGTGTCGCAGCACCGCGTGGGCGTAGGTATCAAATTGCGCTGTGCCGCGAT
Source organism: Burkholderiaceae bacterium (assembly GCA_041751695.1). Taxonomy (GTDB): domain Bacteria; phylum Pseudomonadota; class Gammaproteobacteria; order Burkholderiales; family Burkholderiaceae_F; genus JACCZX01. The sequence goes on from JBGSWX010000015.1 coordinate 249, forward strand.
AGCGATCGAACGCGCCGAGCAGCGCCAGCAACGTCTCTTGCGTTACGTCTTCCGCGTCGGCTTCGCTGAGGCTTCGCTTGGCATTCCGCAACAACCGGCGGCGCAACGCGGCGACCGCGACCGGATCATCAAACAACTCGCGCGCGTTCGTCCAACTACCCGGGTTCACGGCTTTTCCTGCGGCTTCCACCAAGCGCACACCGTAGCCGCCGAGTATCACAAAAGTCTCACGAAACCGCGGCGCTGCGATCAAATCGGAATCACAAATCGTCCGGTTCTTTTTTCGTCTGTAAGCTCAAGTTTGAAGACCCGACTCAAACGCATCCATGCTGCGGACGCTTCTCATCGTTGAAGACCAGCACGATCTCGCCGAGCTAGTGGCGCTGCATCTAGCTGATCTGGCGCAGCGAATTCATGTGTGCAACGACGGCACCGAGGCGCTGCGCATCGCCGCGTCGAACCCGCCCGACCTGGTCGTTCTCGATCTGGGCTTGCCCGGCCTTGATGGGCTGGAGGTCTGCCGCCGCCTGCGCGCCTGGCCGCGTTACGTGCCGATATTGATGCTGACCTCGCGCTCGAGCGAGGCCGAGCGCGTGCTGGGACTCGAGCTTGGCGCGGACGACTACCTGGTGAAGCCGTTTAACGTGATGGAACTGGTGGCGCGGGCGAAGGCGATCGTGCGTCGCATGGAAGCGTTGGACAATGGTGCCAGCGAATCGATTGTCTGCAATGGCGCGTTGCGGATCGATCCGGCGGCTCGCCGCGTGGCGCTCAATGGCGCGCAGATCGCATTGACCGCGCGCGAGTTCGACTTGCTACTGCATTTCGCGCGGCATCCGGGCCGTGTGTTCACGCGCGAACAGCTGCTGGACACCGTCTGGGGTGGGGCGCACGGCGGTTACGCGCATACGGTGAATTCGCACATCAACCGCCTGCGCGCAAAGATCGAAATCGACGCGACCGACCCGCGCTGGATTCAAACCGTGTGGGGTGTGGGTTACCGCTTCGCGAGCGAAGGCGGATAGAAACTTCTATGTTCGACCGAATTCGCACGCAACTGCATTGGCGACTGTCACTGGTGCTGATGGCATTGTTCGTGTTGTTTGCACTGCTGGCCGTCGCGATCTTGCGCCAGTTCAGCATTACCCATGAACAGGAAGTGGCGCAACGCATGAACAGCGACGTGGCGATGTACATCGTGCGGCGCCAGACCGGCGGTGCGCCGCCGGCGCCGAATGCGAACGTGCTCGCCGAGTTGTTTCAGTACGTGATGATTGTCAATCCGACACTCGAGGTCTATCTGCTCGATGCGGACGGTCGCGTGCGCGAACACGATACCGGGCGCGGTCCTTTGGTGCGGCAACAGGTGCCACTGGGTCCGGTGCACTCCTTCTTGCGCGGGGACAGGCCGCTCCCCATTCGCGGCGCCGACCCGCGCGGCACAGCCGACGTTGTGTTTTCCGCGGCGCCGGTGGGCGATCCGACGCGGCCGACGGGTTACGTCTACGCAGTGCTCGGTGGCGCTGCGCTCAACGCGGCAGCAAGCACTGCCAGCGGCAGCTTTGGTGTGTCTGCCGCGCTTCTGTC
>JBGSWX010000016.1:0-1584 GCA_041751695.1 Burkholderiaceae bacterium
TTCTCGTTCAGCCAGGAGCGCGTCGTGAATTATGTCGTCTATGGAATGGCGTCGTCCGGCAATTGTCACAAGATAAAAATGGCGCTCGAGCATCTGCGCGTGCCGTACCAGTGGCGCGAGATCGATACGCTGAAGGGCGAAACGCGAACACCGTCCTTTTTGGCGATGAACCCGAACGGCCAGGTTCCCGTGCTGGCCGTCGACGAGAAAACGTACTTGCCCCAGTCCAATGCAATCCTGTGGTATCTGGGCGAAGGAACGCCGCTGGTGCCGGAGGACAAGCTTCAACGCGCCCGCGTGCTGCAGTGGATGTTCTTCGAGCAGTACAGCCATGAGACAGCGATCGCGGTCGCACGCTACATCCGCGCGTTCCTGAAGAAGCTCGACGACCCGCGCCTGCCGGACCTTCAAAAGCGCGGCTATGCGGCGCTCGGCGTGATGGACCGGCATCTTGCCGAGCGTGAGTACTTCGCCGGCGACGCACTGTCGATCGCCGATCTGGCCCTGTTCGCCTACACGCACAAGGCCGATGAAGGCGGGTTCGACATTACGCCTTACCCGGCGGTGACCGCGTGGCTCGAGCGTGTGTCGGCCGCGCCCGGCGTATCGGTGATGCCTTCGCCATGAGCTTGTTGCTGCAGCATCTTCGGACGCTGGCGCACGCCAACCGGCTTGCAAATCACCGGCTGCACGGGGCGTGCAGCCGGCTGCCGGACGAGGAATTCAAAGCTGCGCGCACGAGTTTTTTCCCGAGCCTGTGGGCCACGCTGAATCACCTTCTCATCGTCGACTGGTACTACATCGCTGCGCTGCATCGCGAGGCCGACATGCGGCACGCGTTCGAGTCGGAAACGCCGTACGACACGATGCGCGACCTGGCCGAGGCACAGATCAAGTCCGATCAACGTCTGATCGACTGGTGCGACGCGGCTGACGATGCTGCGCTTGATGCCCTGATCGAAATGAATCGCGACACCTTCGTTCAGCGTGACTTGGCGCGTCACGTGCTGATGCACTTGTTCACGCATCAGATTCATCATCGCGGCCAGGCGCACGCGATGCTGTGCGGCACGTCGATCAAGCCGCCGCAACTGGACGAGTTCGTGATGCCGAGCGAAACGCACTTCAGGGTGGACGACCTTAGAGCGCTCGGCTGGACAGAGGCAACACTGTTCGGTAACCGTTGATCCGTGATCGGACCGGCCTTCGCACTAACATACGACCATGAGTGTTCTCGAAACGCGGCTTAACCCGCGCCAACCCGAGTTTCAGTCGAACTCGGAAGCGATGCGCGCGATGGTGGCCGACTTGAAAGACAAGGTCACCACGATCGCGGCCGGCGGCGGCGAGCAGGCGCGCAAGAAACACACGGCGCGCGGCAAGTTGCTGCCGCGCGACCGCGTGCAGTTGCTGATCGATCCCGGCACGCCGTTTCTGGAGCTTTCGCAGCTCGCCGCGTACGGCATGTACGACGATGCGGCGCCGTCGGCCGGCATCATTACCGGCATCGGCCGCGTAGCGGGCCGTGAGTGCGCGATCGTGTGCAACGATGCGACCGTCAAAGGCGGCACGTATTACCCGGTC
>JBGSWX010000017.1:0-16355 GCA_041751695.1 Burkholderiaceae bacterium
GTTGCGAAAGGCGAGCACGCCCTCCCGGGTACTGCGATCGATTGGTTGGTCTCCGAACGAAGGGATCAAATGGCCGTTGACTGTAGATCGCAAGGTTCGTAGGTGCGAACGACGCCACTCGATTGCGTGCTCATCTGTCCACTGCTGGACAAACTCTCGAAAGCATGGCAACGATGGTTCGCTTCTCACTACGGCGACGTCGGGAACGACTGGCGCTCGAGAATCTTCTCGTATGATGTTGCCGGACATTGACTTGAACGTCGCTTCGTAGTCAAACGTCCCGTCAGCAATTCGCTTTTCAAGCTTTGTCAAAAGACGTTGCAGTCGCGTCGTGTTGGTCGCGTTGTTTGCAAGGGCGGTGTATTCGCGGCAGCGCTTTCCTTGATATCTGAAGTCGAGGAACAGAGTGCCTCTTTGCGGATGAACGCGCACGCTACCCATTGACCACGCTCCCGTTCGCCATGGGAATTGCGACGGGTCGGGCCCGCGATGCCTTTCCGATGTCGCGTTCGATGCAATCCCATACGAACAAGATCTTCCGTCCGCCAAAAGGCCGGATGTAATGCACGCCTTCGATCAGAACACTGTCCTTAAGGCGCTCCCGGATCGTGCGGACATCGTATTTGATACGTGCCGATAATTCGTCTGTGGTTAGTAGTTCTTGGGCCATGCTCATTTGTCCGTTGGTTAGCTCACAGTTTCGTGAGAACAAAACCAACGTACAAAAAAAGCCCTTGGCTTCAAGAGGCCGTGCGCACACTTCGATGCGGGGACTATGCGCGTCGCTTTACGCACGCATCGCGACTCACACTTGCCGACGTCGTCAAGCGCCGCATAGCAGCGAAACCCGCTAAACGGCGTGCGGGCTAGCTGAACTTGACCTTAAGTCAAGCAGCCCAACGGTCAAATTATTTACGACCGAAGTGCTGTTAGCCCGAAGGTCAATTTCAGCAGCGCGACCCTGTTCGTTATCCACGCGCGAATGCCAATACGGTGACACGCGTGTACCTTAGGGTCGCTACGCCTAGTCACTTACGGTGTTACGAATGACCGAAGGTGCGACGGCCCGAAGGTCATCGGTTGCGACCAACAAATCCGAGCGCCTGAAGGTCATCGTTCCCGAATGATGAAACTCTGAAAAATTCGGCGGGCTACGATTGGGCCATGCGTGGGCCATAGATGGGCCACAAACAAAAAAAAGCCGTCATAGCGACGGCTTTGCATTTGTTAACTATTTGATTTTGTTGGTTGCGGGGACAGGATGGTTATGAGTCCGTGCCGTTTATGTATGTCTTAAACATACATAAACGGCTCAAATCGGCTTAACATGTTTCACGTCAATGGCTTATAGAAGGCCAAGTTCGTGGCCGATCGACAGCAAAATCTACCTAACTCCACGAATAATCCCAACCAAGACCGGCAGACAGTTGGCAAGACGCCAACTAAAGGCTCTTCAAAAACGACCTTCGGGCATATTCAGGTCCGTCGGTTCCTGGAATGGGCGGATGAGCAAGGGGCAGCGGCAGGAGCCGAGCGCGTGCTGGCGCTCGTCCATGACCGCGACGAACCCCGACTCCTCGGGTCGCTCGTCGACTTTGTCGCACGGGGCAATGTCCTCGCTCACTTAGCAGCGTGGAGTGACGAGCTCGATTCGCTTCGCCCAATTGTTGAGCTCGGCCTCCGCGTTTGGGGCAGTACCGATCCTCGAGCCACGTTACCCCGTGTGGACCCGGCGGAACGGGTCGACCATGCGCTGCGAGGTCTACTAGCTGCGTCTCCGCTAGCTGCGCTTTGCGCCGCGCGTAAACCGCCACTCAGTCTGTCGGATCAAGGTTGGGTTGACACCATGCGTGCATGGCTCTTGGCGGTCGCCGTTGAGTATGCAGAAACAGGAAATAGCTCGGACCGCCACCTCGGCCGCGTAGCCGGTCATCTGCGCCGCTCGTGCGACGATGCTCGTCAGGAGCAAAGGCTCGGCTGGTTCCTCTCGATCCGATCGCCAAGCGCGAGCGTGCTAGAACTCGGTGAGGCAATCTCGGAGCGCTGCCGCGCCAATCTTGCCTCCAATCACACAGCCAAATTGCGGGACCCGTTTCCGACGATGGCCTCGGACGTGTTCGCGGTTGCGGAGTGGCGGGAACTGCCCGGAGCCATCAAGGGTGCTGCGCCTATCTCGCCGCAGTATCCATTGCGTCCACTCGTCGTACCCGAAATCGTGGGACAGCTTCTCGACGGGGCAGAAGCCGCCGGCGGCGTCGAACTGCCCCTAGCTGACGACGAAGACTCTGTACACGCGGTTGTCGTCCCCGAGCCCGAGGACTCGACCTATGAAGAAGGATCGCTAGCCGCGCGCGGGGTGCTTCTTCAGTCTGTCGAAGACCGGCAACTGCTTCCTTTCAGCTGGAGGCGGCCGACTCGGACCGAATCCGACGCGCTTCGGCGGATGATCGACGGGCTACTGTCCTCAAGTGAGCCACAGGAACAAATGCTCGGGGCTCTCGCTGCGATCGCGTTCATCAGCGCGCGGTCGATGGAGACCGTTTGCTTGATTCCTCTCCAATCAAAAATTGCTGAGGATTGGTCGCTCAATTTGCGAGCAGGCGAACTGCATCGACAACCTGCGCGACGCGGCAACCGGTGGAAGCTCGCTGCCGCCTCTAGCTCATGGGCACGACCACTCGCAGACGCGTGGCGCATACGCCTCGACCCGTCGGTGCTACGTCCCCTTCACAAAGCGGCGCGGATGCGTGGGCGTGCATCAACCATAGGCGCGCTTTGGCAGCGTGTCGCCGACGTGACGCTCGAAAAAGCGTTCAACGATACGTGTCGCAAGAATCCGGGCCTTGCGCGGGTCACGTCAGGCCTGATGAGCCGCGCAGGGGAACCAGCGCTCTTCGAGGTGACGCGCGACGCGAGTTTCGTTCGGCTGGTGACTTCGACAGCGCGTAGCGGCCTGCCTGGTGCGTGCGCCTATCCGTCATGGACCGCGGAATCTACGCAGAACGCGTGGAAGTGCGCGATCGGTCCGAAATGGATTGAAGGCAGCTCGTTTGGTCGGGTCGGCGAGAACGCGCTGGGAAGCGAGCTCGATCCCATCGATGTGCTGCTGTTGCAGGCCATTTCGTCATTGCTCGTCCGAATCGAGACCGTTTGCGTTGATCCTGCGATGTGGGTCGAGCGCCATAACTGTCTTACAGCCTACGTCGTACTGGCGCTGCTGGCGGCTACTGGGGCGCGCCCAGTCGATTCGCCTTTCGAGTCACCTACGCTGTTCGACTGGGAGAAGGGCTTCGCTTTCATTGACGACAAAGCGACCGCGTCACGCGAAAGCGGACGGGCTGTACCGATTGTTCGTGCCGCAATGGATTTGGTTGTGGAGGTCTACCTCCCCCATCTGCGCCAGCTGGGAGATGCTCTGATGGGCGCTCTTCCGACATTCGCGACTGAGCTTGCGTGCCTGTCGCACCGTAAGCGCAGCCGCAAGCTGCCGCTTTTCTTCTTTCTGAAGGCTGTACCAACGTTCGACTGGATCACTGTATCGGAGGCCTCACTCGATGCCGTGGCGCCATTTGACTGGCCACTGCCTTGGAATCTGATGCGGCACCGGTTGGCGACGAGGCTACGTTCGCTGCGCGTGGATCCCGAGATCATCGACGGCTTTTTCGACCACGCCGAGGGCGGGACGGAGAGTTACGGTGACGTTTCGATGCGCACGTGGCTTTCCGATGTGCAGGCATCGCGGCCAGCTCTAGAGCAGACCTTTGAGGCGCTCGGGTTTCGGCGCCCGACCATTGATTTACATCTGCCGCCAATATTCGTCACGGTTCCGAGCGACCAGACTATTTTCAGTGAAACGATCGTGTTTGGAGCCGAGGCGCGCCGCAGGCGGCGCTCTGCTGATCATGAGCGCGCGCGCCGCAGTGCGGGTGCCGCGATAGAAGCAGCACTCGGTCGCCGCACCCTGGCGGAGCTTTCGGCCGAGGAACTCGACGTGCTCGGCAAGTCGATGCTGCTGACGGACAAGGGACTTCCACATCCGTACGCTTCGTTGCGGTACGAGGTGTTTGACAAGCGCCTACGCGATTTCTCACGCTCGAGCGGAAAGAGACCGCAGCTGCGTCGCCGCTACGTGGTTGCAAAGCCAACGACGAGTGTGTTTTCGCCCGCAGTCATAGGCGCGATCGCGGTTGCCCGGAATGCGCATCAATCCGCCGCCGCGCTAGCGGTTTGGGCAGACCGAAAGCGGTTAGGCCCGAACGTTCTGGCACTGCTCGCGGCGTTTGACATGTGCGCGTGCTCACGCGTAACCGCGCGGTATGTGCTCGACGCGGTCATGCAGCGCAAGGATGTCACGCCAATTGTGATCGGGCGCACAGCTTGGCTCGAATATCGTGCGGATTTGGAGACGTATCCGGATCAGCCGTGTGCGCGCTACCCGCTCACCGCTCGCGCGGCACGTTGGCTTGACCAGGCGCTGAGTGCCACCCGCGGCGGTCCGCCAGCATCACGTATCCCCGAAGTTTTGTCGTCCCTGCGCGAGCGCCTCGTCGATGACCAAGTGGGTGACGCGGCGTCGGCCTCAGACTTCATGTCCCGCCTTTCGGCCAAGATGGCGCAGGCGAACCTGCTGGAATTGCCAAGCGCCGTGGCAGCGTATCTCGACGGTCGTATTGAGTCATGGGGTCTCCCACCGCACGACTGGATTAGGGTCCTCACGGGACGAGCTCGGCGCGAGCCGGGTGCCGACCATGAAACGATGGGTAAGAATCAGGGCGCGCCAGCTTCATCTAAGCAGAGGCAGGCGCCTCCGAGAACCCAACATCGGACCCGGCTTGGGTTAGATGATCGGCAGCGATTCGCTACAGCACTGCTTGACGCTACGCGCGAAGCATTGGGCGATTGGGATCGCCAAAACCCGCGTGGCACAGCAGATACGCTCGCAAGGCGTGACTTTCGACGCCGGATCGCGCGCCTTGTGCGCGACGCCGAACCCGGCACTCCGCAGTCGATCGTCGCGCTCGCCGCGTGGGTCGGCGACCTCTTGCGTAAGCGTCCGCAGACGCCGATGTTCTTACAGGCAAGTTCGATCATGCGCTACCTTGCAGCGCTTGCGCCTCGCTTCATGCAGCACGGGCACGAAGTTGACTTGGCCGAATTGGACGGAGACGAACTCACCGAACTTTACGCGGCCATCCTGGATCCTGAAATTGTTGACGGTCGCCCAACGTTCGACCATTCCTATGTCGAAGCGCGCCTGCGTGAGTTTCACCGCTTCGCACAGCGCGAGCTAGGACTTGAGGCGCCCGACTGGGCGGAGATTGGCGTTGACGGCCCGGCCGCGTCTGGAGCGCCAGGAATCATCCTAGAACCCGAATATCTTTACGCATTGGGCGTGCTTGCGCCAGCGCCGACCCAATCCACCCGCGAGCAACTGTGTACGGCGATGCTGTTACTCCTTGGCTTCCGCTTCGGATTGCGTGGACGCGAGGCGCACGGATTGTTGCGTGCCGACTGGGCGGACCACTTCGGCGCTCTCGTTGTCCTGGTGAGGGCCAATCGGGTTCGCTCACTCAAGTCCGCGGCCGCTCAGCGTCAAGTCCCGTTGATAGCGCGGTTGTCGGATTTGGAGGCCGCGATCATGGAGCGCTGGCTCGCTACCTGGGACGTCATTTCTGCGGGCGATTCAAAGATTCCATTGTTCGCGGGGGACGGGCAGGGCACGCTGCTTTCACTTCGCGTGCTGCGGCATCGAGTCGTACTGGCGATGCGAGCCGCGTGCCGCAGAACACACACGACGCTGCACCATGCGCGGCATGCATTCGCAAACGAAGTGTTTATGGCGCTCGCGCCCGAAAGAATGGTTATACGGTCGCCACACTGGCTCGATCGCGATCACGTGCGCCGTACGCTGCTGGGCGGCACATCCGACACACGGCGTTCGCTGTGGGCGCTTGCGCGCGTTATCGGACACGCGCATCCCCGCACCACGCTCAAGAGCTACGTTCATGTTCTTGCAGAAAGTGCGCGCTGCCTCGTTGTAGACCAGGACGACGCGCTCACATGGAGCATGGAAGAGTGGCGTCTCTCGGCAGGCCCCAACCTCGACCGCTGGCCAGTTGACGCCGAGTACTTGATCGCAACAAGCCAGTCCTCGGCGCAATCAATCAATGCTAGACCAGCAACGCTGCAGGACCTTGTGACAGCTGCCCACCTATTTGCACGCGGGCGCACAGTGGAAGCGGCGGCCTTCGCCATGGGCACCAACGAAGTAGCGGTGCGACGATTGAGCGATTGGCTGACGCTAACCAACGCTCGCCTTGGCCATCTCGGGCGTCCGGTGAAATCAACATCCGCAGGTGTGTCGAAGGTCTCAAAGGCGGCAACGAAGACGCGAGCGAAGCAGCGTGGTCGCCCGAATCTTCTACGGAATGTGCTTACGCACCGCTGGGAGGCGTTGAAGACGATTGCGCAGGGTGTGAGTGTGGAACCGCTTGAAGCGCACTGGACGATTAATGCCGACACGGCAGCGTGCCAAGTCGGACCGACGCATCAACTGCTGATGTGGGAGCCGACACACTTTGTGTGGATTCAACGTTTTGTCCAAGCGTTCGGGCTGGCAGACGACGTTGCTATATATGAGACAGACGAGCTGGATGGCAGAGTGGCTCAATGGGCCGACGATGCCGGCTTCCGAGCACGTCGGAAGCAGCGCGACCATAGCGGAATTCGAATTTTTCAGATCGATGGTGTCGTCGATGGCGCGCCGCCCCAGCGCGTGCTGAACCGCTGCGCAGCTGTACGTACCTCCGAAAGTGCGCGGCTGCGGTCCAACATCGAGCTGCTGCTTCTTTGGGGCTGCTACGCCATCGCAGCCTCTTCGATGACGGACGGCGGAACTTCCATCGCAAGATCTAGTGCCGGCGACTCGATTCCGTAGTCGGGCGTAAGCCGCGTGATATTGCGCAGCAGATAGGTTGTCTTCCTCCGCGCGCTTTGCTTCACGACGTCGAACGTGCACTTAGGACGCACGCCGGACCGTATCTCGGCGCAGAGCGTGCAAATTAGATGGAGAAAACGCGACTCGTCGAACTGCACCGGGTAAATTGCGCGGCCGGCTGCGTCGGCGATAAAGAAACGGCGCGGTGAGTACCAGAATCCATCCACATAGCCGTCCAGCACTTCAGCACGTTCCTCCACGGTGTCATCTGTTTGCAAGCGCGCCCAGCGACCCCGCAGAGGGAGCGGCGGAAAGTCATCGGCACGAATTAACATCGGCGACTTCACTATTTTCCCGCCAACTTGCGTCAGGAGGCGGCGCCGCTGCTCGCCAATTAATGGTTCGAGTGTCTTTAGATCCATCGCCGGGGGCGCGAACAGTGATCCGTTCGCTTCCTCAATCTGCACAGACTCGACAAACCTTGCAGCTGCCGAGAAGGCGAGGGTGGCCCGCTCTCGATCTTTTATTGGCGCTGTGAAATCAATTGAAGCCGACAGACTTGGAAGTGCACCTCGCAGCACCTGCCGGCGCTCGACCTCTGACCTTTGAACATCGAGTGCAGAGGCGATGACGGGTTCGAGTGCATCAGCGACGAGAGACAACTGACTCCAGTTAAGGATCGAAAAATGGCCAACGAGTTCTAACGAATCTGCTTGCCCGCCGGAGGCTTGCAGTTTCCCTACAGCGCGGAGTGGCTGCGCTAACAAAAGTTGGAATAAGAAAGTTTGCATTTAATTCTCCCGGATGCACACCCGCCGCAGCACCCACGTGTTAGTTGGAAACGAGCCAGGTGGGCCGCGCGCTTGTGCGCGGCATCGCGCCCTGGCGGGCGCATGTCTATGGCGAAATGTGGCGGGTGAGGCGGTTCAACCGCTGGCAAATCGCGATGACCAGGCAGATACGGTTAACAGGCCCGGAAAACGGACCGCACCGAGCTGCTGGCAGCAGATCTTGAGAAGACGATCGTGGCGGGCGAACGTTTATTACGTGACCGGTTCTTGGTCACCGTTCGCTATTGGCCTGCGTAAATAACAAGCCTATCTGCCCGAAACACGTCGGGATACGCATCAGCGCACGAAGGCGCAGAACATCTGACCGGTTTATCCGGCCTTGCGCGCCCGCAAGGGGCCGCGCGTGATTGAGGCAGGTAACGACTGCGACGGACTCAACATGGGACCTCACAGAGACGTGCCACCTTTGAATCACTTACAAAATTAGTCCGACCCGACGGCGGCGTCAAGAGAAAAATGTCAGTGTGTTGGGAGTAGATGATCTGTCCGGTTCTGTAGCACGTGATCTGTCCGGTTTCATGCTGGACCCTGAAGGGGGTGCGGCATGCGACGGACGGAGTGGCTACAGGAGACCCGGAAGATGCGGTTCGAGCAAGCGTTTGAGGATTGGAACGAAGGACGGCTGTCACAAGACGAAGCGGCGCAGCTGTTGGGCGTCTGTGCGCGCTCGTTTCGGCGCTACGTGCAGCGCTACGAGACGAGCGGGCTGGATGGACTGCTGGATCTACGACTGAACCAGGTATCACACCGGCGGGCGCCCGTGGATGAGGTCATGGCCTTGACCGAGCGCTATCGGCGGCGCCACAGCGGCTGGAACGTGAAGCACTTTTATGCTTGGTATTGCAAAGATGGCGGTGGCCGCAGCTACAGCTGGGTCAAAGACATTTTGCACGGTGCCGGATTAGTCGAGCGCGCGGCTCGCCGTGGCGCGCATCGCAAGCGACGCGAGCGCGCCGCTCTGCAAGGCATGCTGCTGCATCAGGATGGCAGCACCCACGAGTGGGTCGCCGACACTCAGTGGGATTTGATTGTCACCATGGATGACGCCACCAGTGAGCACTACTCGATGTTCTTCGTCGCCCAGGAAGGCACCGCGTCCGCCCTGCGCGGCGTGCATGAGGTGGTGGGCACGCACGGCCTGTTTGCGGCGCTGTACACCGATCGCGGCAGTCACTACTGGACCACGCCCGAGACCGGTGGCCAGGTCGATAAAGACAACCTCACGCAGTTTGGCAGCGCACTTAAGCGGCTCGGCATCGAGATGATCGCGGCCTACTCGCCGGAGGCGCGTGGGCGCAGTGAACGGGCCTTTGGCACGCATCAGGAGCGGCTGCCCAAGGAGCTGGCGTTGGCCGGCATCACCGACATGGCCGCCGCTAATCGCTATCTGGAGCAGACCTATCGCATTGCCTTTAACCGTGAGTTTGCGCAACCCGCGCGCGAACCGGGCAGCGCCTTTGTGCCCTATATCGGCCCGCCGTTGGATGAGGTCTTGTGCGAAAGCTTCGAGCGCGTGGTGGGTAACGATAACTGCGTGCACTTCGAGCGCCTGGTGCTGCAGATTCCGCCCGATGCGTACCGCTGCCACTACGTGAAGGCGCACGTCAGCGTGCGCCGTCATCTCGACGGCACGCTCAGTGTGGTGCACGGTCAACGCACGCTGGCCCGCTTTGATGCACTCGGCCAACCCGTGAAAGGAAAACTCAAACGCGCCGCGTAGGTCCGCCGCGTGCGCGGCGCGCTACGAGCCGCTTCGGGCTACGCCCGGCGCGCCGCGCAGCGCGCACCTTCAATAGCGGACAATTAATGTGCTACCAAACCGGACAGTTCTATTTGTTACTAACAGAGAAAAATGTCAGTGCTTGTTCGCGCGGCGTCTTAATTCGTGGTCCATGCGCTCAATCGCCCATTCGGTGGTCGCCACGTCCCCGGCCAGCCCGGCGGCGCGTAGGTATAGCGCGGCAAAGTCACTTAACGATATCGGCTCAGACAGTCTCAGGCGCAGAATGCCGTCAGCCCACAGCGAATCAGCTGCAGCGCGATATAGGGCCTGTTCTTCCACCGACAACGCGAGGTTGCCCGACTCAAGTTCTTGGGGCATACACAGACAAGCGACGCTTCGCGCCGCGAAGTGTGTGGAGGACTATGGAGTGCGCACGCTGGGCTCTGTTAAGTCCATACAATCGCTTGTCTCTCCGCAATGCTGACATGCTCAAATCGAAAACACAGATTCGGTTCACAAGGGCAGAGCTTGAGCAAGCTGGTCAGCTTGGAATCAATCTTGCCGGCGTTAAGACACACTTGCAATACGTGAATGCCGTGATTGAACTGATTAAGCTCCTCGAGCACGAGCGGCCAGAGTTGCTGAAAAAGATCGCCACAGCATTGGCCGCGAAGACCGGACATAAGCTTCCGGCCGAGCTTTCGCGCATAACCTGATGCGGAGGCTGCGTCATTTGGACTATCTATTTCCGGCGCGATTGCCAAATTGTCGCCTGCACCAGCTGACTAGCCCAACCGCGCAAACAAGCCCGCGAGCGCTCGCTTCAACAGCACCGCCGGGTGATACGACGGTCGGCCAGTGTCGGCCGGCTCGGCTCCTTCAAAACCTAGCGCTTTGAGATCCAACTCCTCGACAAAGGCATCGACTGCCCGCACCGGGTTGTCTTCAGCGATGTAATCGTCCAGACAATCAGGCAGCAATGCGGCCTGACTGCGATCTTCCCCTTCGATGAATCGCTTCATCCGCCACTCGCCTTCACACGCGTTGCCGAACTCTAGAGCATCAACGCGTTTTCACACAGCCTCGGCCGAGCGCAGTCGGCGGTTCATAGATTCAAAATCCACGACAACGTGGAGAGACGTTTGAATTCGATCGCGTTCCAGCATAGTTGGGCGACACCAATCCAGCATTCGAAAAACTGCCATTCGTCTTGGAATGGATGCTCATGAGTTTCAGTACTTCACTTTTATTTTGCTCAGCTCTTCCTTGGTCACTCCGGGAACGTCGCCCCTTTTGTCCCAACGCTTCAGGGTCCAGCCGTCTTCGCTGACCCACGCTTTAAAGACCTTCAGGTTGGCCTGCCGCTCTTTATCAGTCGCACCGAGATACTGATACATATTGCCAGGCTTGCGGTCATTGGTATTCGAGCCATCGTCTAGGCGTCGCATGACAGCGCCGGTATCGGGCCAACCCACAAAGAAGACCAGATCCGCGTACGTGTCCATGCGCGGTCCCTTCATTTCCTGCCTGTACTTATTCTCATTCTCTAAGAAATCACCAAGATAAGGCGAGTGGGCACCATGGCATGCCGCGCACTTTGCCTTCCAAAGCGGCGAAATATCCTTTCGATAAGAAACATCTGCGGCGAGAGCAGGAGCAGAAAGAAATATGACCAGTAGTGAGGCAGCAACGATTCTCAGCATGATTGATCCTTTCAATTTTGCAGATAAGCAACGCCTGGAATTAGCCGCGCCGCGAAGCGGCGCCGGATTGAATGAAATGTTCGACGTCACTGATGCTAAGTTTCCGCTGACTGATCACCGACATCTCTGATCAGGAATTCCATCTCCCCGATCTCCCGGCGCTGGGCTTTAATGATGTCGTCAGCAAGCTTCCTGACACGAGGGTCAGTAATACTGGCGCGCTCACTTGTGAGTATTGCTATCGAATGGTGCGGAATCATCGCCTTCATCCAAGCGACATCCCCTACCGTTGCCTGGCTGCGTACCAACCAGAAGCCTAAGCCCATGAGTGCAACGCTCCCAATAACAATGGCTGCATTGATCTGCTTGTCTTTGTACATATGACGCATGAAGAAGAGCATGACTAACGCCATGGAGCCCGCCATGATGAAGGTCATGAACAAGCGAGTTTGGCTAAACCACGCGTGGCTAAGCTGATAGGTGTTCAGGTACATCAAGCCAAACATCAGAGTCGCAGACACGGCGATCATCAAGATGAAATTTCTGTACGGATGCATAGATCTATCCTATGACGTCTAGCTTGTTTTAGAGCGCAAGATGCTGCTCCTAAATGTGGCGGCTTCATTACACGGACGGCACCGGGAAGAACCGCAGCACGCAAGGCAGCCTGAATGAAGTTGGACGCGTTTAGACGCCGCCCGAACGTCAGCCATCAGACCGCGTTTGTGTAAATTAGTAACGATGCAAGTACGTAGCTGGTGGCCGATCGTGACTCGACGATTTCGACCCGAAGCAGACTCTGCCAACTGCGACCGGTCTTCCTGAGCGACAGTACGCGAACATCGGCGTGCACATTGGCGCGAGGCTGTCATGTTCGCCTCCGAGTATCACCTCGAAAACATCCATTCGGGAAAAGTGGCGGAGTACCCTGAGCCCAGACGTCATGGAAAACTTCCGGGCGCGCGTAGCCGTTAGAGGAATTCCCATGACCATAATGAAAGCCGCTGTCTTCGTCGAGCCGGGACGCATCGTCCTTGAAGACAAGCCGATTCCGGATATCGGCCCGCAGGACGCGTTGATGCGCGTGACCACGACGACGATCTGCGGCACCGACATCCACATCCTCAAAGGCGAGTACCCGGTCGAGCGCGGGCTTATCATCGGCCACGAGCCGGTCGGCGTGATTGAGAAGCTGGGCTCCGGCGTGCGCGGATATCGCGAAGGGCAGCGCGTCATCGCTGGCGCGATCACGCCGAGCGCCTGGAGCTACGCCTGCCTTTGCGGCGTCGGCTCGCAGGACGGCGCGGGTACGCCGCACGGCTGGAAGGCGATGGGCGGCTGGAAGTTCGGCAACACCATCGACGGCTGTCAGGCCGAGTACGTTCGGGTGCCTGACGCAATGGCCAATTTGGCGCCGGTGCCCGACAGCCTCGAGGACGAGCAAGTGCTGATGTGCTCCGACATCATGTCGACCGGCTTCAGCGGCGCCGAGAGCGCGGGCGTCCGCATTGGCGACACGGTGGCCGTGTTCGCGCAGGGGCCAATCGGCCTGTGCGCAACGGCGGGTGCCAAGCTCAGCGGTGCGGCGATAGTGATCGGTGTTGACCGAATCGCCGGCCGACTGGCGATCGCTACGAAGATGGGCGCCGACCATGTGATTGACGGTACCAAGGTCGATCCGGTCGAAAAGATCATGCAACTCACCGACGGGCGCGGCGTCGATGTCGCGATCGAGGCACTCGGCACCCAGCAGACTTTCGAGGCTTGCCTGCGTGTGCTGCGCCCAGGCGGCACGCTGTCGAGCCTTGGCGTCTACTCGACCGACTTGACGATCCCGCTCGGTCCGTTCGCCGCGGGGCTGGGCGACCACAAGATCATCACGACGCTCTGCCCGGGTGGCAAGGAGCGCATGCGCCGGCTGATGGCGGTAATCGCGGCGCGGCGGGTCAACCTTGAAGCTATGGTGACGCACCGCTTCAAGCTCGACGACATCGAGGCAGCCTACGAGCTCTTCGGCCACCAGCGCGACGGCGTACTAAAAGTCGCGATCACACCCTGAGCAAGAGGGAGAGACACAGAACATTTCATGGTGGCGTCCCGGCCGCGCATTTATCAGTGCAACGTGATGCCCGGTCGTGCACTGACCGGTCACTCTTTGGAGCAAGAAACCCATGAAGCTTTTGTTTCCCGTTGACGGTTCGGATTTCGCGCTCGCCGCACTGGCCAAGTTTTCCACCATGTTGTCCTTGTTTCGCGAAAAAAGTGAGCTCATTCTGATCAACGTGCAGCTACCTTCGTCTCACCCGAGCGAGCTCGCTTACCTCGGCAAGGAAGTTGAAGCGCAGTATTACGACGTGCAAAGCGAGGAAGAGCTCACTGGAGCGCGAGAGCGGCTCGAGCGAGGCGGGTTTAATTTCAGAATTGAGAAGCGTGTAGGTGATCCCGCGGACGAGATCGTCAGCCTTGCCAAAGCGGAGCGATGCGAAATGATCGCGATGGGAACCAGCGGACGCTCCGCGCTCAAGAATCTCGTGATGGGTTCCGTGGCAACGAAGGTGCTTGCTGCAAGCACAGTGCCGGTCCTGTTTCTTAAGTGACCTTACTGGGTTGCGTTGGTCGACCCCGTGCGTTGTTCCACAGGCGGATAACCGACTCGTCCAGATCGTGGTGATATCAGAGCACGCTCACCGTCGCCGTATCCGCGTACAGGCGACGGGCTTTCACGGCTTGCAATGCGAGCCTCTAGCGGCGAGCAAGCGCAAGATGTTGCGATGGCCTGATTGCGCAGATGCGGCTGATCACACGATCCGCGCGCTGGGCCACCGCCGCGAGCATTCCCCGCGGGCAAGCATCCTCGATAAGACACCAGCCAGGGCGCAGCGCAAATGTCTGCGGTGCGTCAGCCTTCGTAGGCGCCCTGATCCCTCTCTAATACGGCGCACTTGATGCTCGACTAACTGGCGTTGATGGTCGCGATGCGCGAGTGACCGGAAGTCATCGCAGAGCCGCGCTGCCGCCGGGCAACGCGAGACTGACTCGCGCCACGCCTGAGTCTTCGCTGGCGACTCTGTGAAAACCAATTTTGTGCATGAGCGCCAGCATCGCGTGGTTGGTCGTCAGGACATCACCAAAGATTTCGCTCATCCCACGCGCACGGCAATAGCGAACGATCTTATCCATCAACACACCACCGAGGCCTTGGTGCTTCAAGTCGGAACGAACCAGGATCGCGAACTCTCCGCGTGTGCTTTCCTCATCGCGCACGACGCGAACAACGCCCAATACTCTTTCGTCGCCTTCAGCGTCCGCCACGGTTGCGATGAACGCCATTTCGCGGTCGTAGTCAATGTGCGTAAACCGCTCGAGCTGTGCATGGTCGAAAACGCGCACGGCATGAAAAAAGCGGAACTGCACGTCGCCGGGGTCGACGGCAGCGAGGAAGCGCGCATGCTGCAGCTCGTCTTCCGGTCGGATCGGGCGGAGCAAAATCTCTCGGCCTAGAAATTCGATTCGCTCTTCGTATTCCTGCGGATAGGACACTGCGATAGAAATGTCGGCGAGCGCGGCGCTTAACTGCGCATCAACCGGCGGTGGATTGACGGTTTTGTCAGGCACTTCATATCACCGCAAGGCGTCGCGTTGCCTGGCGAGTCGCAACCATGGCCGGTCCCCGGCTCGGCAATGCGCCTGTCGCGTTCACGGGGCGTCGACTCTTGACTCCTCTAGGTGGCACAGCCCCTTGACCCTTGCCTGCAGCGTCCTCGCGATGGCCCGCGCTTCTTCAAGGGTGGTTCCTGCCTTCAGGCGCATCGACAACGTGCCGCGGGTACCCGCTCCGTTCCCCACACCAAGTGGTTCGCAGACGATGGTGATCGGGGCCTCGTCCGGCTCATGCTCGGTGGGCGCCAGTTCACGGACGATGTAGTCGTAAATGGCAGAACTCGGAATCAGCATGAATGCACCAGATTAAATGAAGGGGAAAGTAGGGTCTTGGCGACCTTTTGTCGGTGCGCTACCGAACCTACCGGCTCATCCCCCGTGGCACTGAGTGAGGCGCCATTGCGTCGAAGCCTGCAACGACGTCGAACAGCTCTTCGTCGATGCCACTCTGGCGGGTCCGATGAAACCTGGCGCCGAGATCCGTGAGCAGCTGGCCGATATTGCGATCGGCGCGTTGCATGGCGGCAAGACGACTCGCGTTTTCGCTGGCGAGGGACTCGGCGCTGGCGCGAAACAGCGAAACGAACAAATGCTCGCGGATGAACGCCCGCAACACCTGTGGGCCGATTCCCAGCACTCCGGGCAACAGGGTCGTGGGCCAGGGACGACGGGCCAGTTCGCGCCGCCAGCGGTCATCAAGCGGCGGCAGTCGCTGGCTCACCGGCTCGTAGCTTTGGCCGACTGGCCGGTTATAGAAAAGGATCAACGCCCAGTTGATTCATGTACGCATTCAGCACTCAGCTAAAAGTACCGTTCGACAGCGCCGTGACGAAAGTCACCGAGGCTTTAAAGAAGGAAGGATTCGGCGTGCTCACCGATATCGATGTCAAGGCAACGCTGAAAGCCAAGCTCAATATCGAACGCCGGCCGTATCGAATACTCGGCGCATGCAACCCGCCGCTCGCACACCGCGCGCTCGAGGCTGACCCCGACGTAGGTTTGTTACTGCCGTGCAACGTGGTCGTGCGCGAAGAAGCGGATGGAACCATAACGGTTGCATTCATGGATCCCGAAGCCGTGTTGCAGTTGGTCGACAAACCGGAGGTGCATACCCTTGGCAAGGAAGTACGTGCGCTCTTGGAGCGGGTCTGCGCGAGCCTCGAGGCGTGACGCCGGACAAGACGCGGGCGCCCGGCTCGGCCATTCGGGTTGCTCATACGCCGAAGGTCTCGCCGCAGCCGCAGCTCCGTTGGGCTGGTCAGTAAACCGTGTTGCGGTTGTGGCAATTGCGTCCGGCATAAATATCTCCGCCCGACCGTTAACCGCCGCACTAGCTGTGATCGCGGAACTGCTCGCGCGGTAGGGCGCTGAGTGGCGTCTGCGCCTTGCCGTTAGTGCTTGCGCTCGAGGTCTTCGATCAGCATTTTCATCTCGACAATTTCCCTGCGCTGTGCCTCGATGATTCCGTCGGCAAGCTTGCG
>JBGSWX010000018.1:0-4308 GCA_041751695.1 Burkholderiaceae bacterium
CCAGATGCTGTACGTGCAGCTCGTCTTGTCGAACATCGAACTGCATCGAAGGTCGGGAGTCTTTGCGCCCGCCAGCTTGTGCACCCGGACGGAGCTGTTGCGACGAGTGATGACGGCTGCCGACTTCGTCAACTCCAACTACATGAGCCCCGTCACGCTCGACGACATCGCGTCTGCGGCGAATCTGTCCAAGTATCACCTGGCCCGGTTGTTCCGAGCTCTGCATGGAGTTTCGCCCGCAGCGTATCTGCGCCTGAAGCGCATCAGGGCCGCCGAGCGGCTGATTGAGCGCTCCGACGCGGACCTCGCCGCGATTGCCGAGCTTTCAGGCTTCGGCTCGCGATGGTCGATGTTCCGCGAGCTGCGGCGCCGCCGCGGCATGAGCGGACAACGCATTCGAGAGTCGTGGATGCGCTCGAACACCAACGCGGCAGCAACGTCGCTCTAGCCATGGAGCGCCTGTGCCTGATCGTCGGCGCCACTGATGAATGTTTGCAGGGGCTGCGCGACGCGCTAAGGTCGCACAGAGTGCGCGCCGTTGGCGCTGGCGATGCGCAGGCGGCGGCGAAGCTCTTCGAGCAGGTGCGTGTCGACGCGGTGGTGCTCAATGCGGACGCCTTCGGCGAAGGCGCGTTCGACGCTCTGCGCACGCTGGTCGAGCAACGCTGCGCGCCGGTGGTTGTCTTGGCCACCGCGCGCGACGAGATCGATCAGATTCTGGCGCTCGAGTTGGGCGCCGCGGACTTCATCGCCAAGCCGGCGTCGGCTCGCTTTGTCGTGGCGAAGGTCAAGCGGTTGCTCAACGGGAATTCGGTTTCGTTGAATCCTCTGGCGACCAGTGCCGAGCTCGGCCCGGTGCACATGGCCGGCGACTTGACCACACTCACCGTCGGGCAGACCACGCTGCGCTTGACGCGCGTGGAGTTTGCGATGTTGCGGCTGCTACTGGTCCGCTACGGTCATGCGGTCAGCCGCGATACCACCGCCAAATTCATCGGCTCGGCCGGCAGCGGCGGCGGTGGAGGCCGCGGCATCGATGCGCTAGTTTCAAGAATCCGCTGTCGATTGAGAGCCGCGGGCATCGACGAAGTGCAGATTGAAAGCATGCGCGGCACCGGCTACTACCTGGTGATTGATGGCCTGGCGCACAAAGCGGGGAGCGAACTGAGCGCGCTGGCGGCTTGAGTTAGGCAGTCGCTGGGCGATCGCGGGATCGTTGCACGCGAGCCGGTACGCGTGAATGCTGAAGTACGATACGAGGCGTCGCCTCGGCCATCGGGCGCCTCTTCTACCGCCACTTGCCCGCGCTCCCTGATTCCACCTTCGGCCGCATTCGATGACTGCATCGAATCGCAAGCTATCGCCGGCCGTCCTGCTCGCCGCCCTCGGTGTCGCCTACGGCGATATCGGCACCAGTCCACTGTACGCATTCAAGGAGAGCGTTGCTGGGGAGCATGGCGTCGGCGTCACGGCTGATGCCGTTTTCGGGGTGTTGTCGATGATCTTCTGGGCAGTCACGCTGATCGTATCGATCAAGTACATGCTGCTGGTTCTGCGCGCCGACAACAACGGCGAAGGCGGGATCCTGGCGTTATTAGCTTTAGTGCTGCGGCAAATACCGGCTGCTGGTCGCTTGCGCCGAGCCGCGATCGGCGCGGGTCTGCTCGGTGCTGCGATGTTCTTCGGCGAATGCGTGGTGACTCCCGCGATTTCGGTGCTGTCGGCGGCCGAAGGTTTGCAAGTGGTGTCGCCGGTATTTACGCCGTGTGTCATTCCGCTCACGCTGATCGTGCTGGTCGCGCTGTTTGCGGTGCAGAGCCAAGGCACGGCGACCGTGGGCCGTGCGTTCGGCCCGATCATGCTCGTTTGGGTCGTTGTTCTGGGTGGGCTCGGGCTCTGGCAGATCGTGCGCCACCCGCAAGTGCTGCTTGCACTCGATCCGTTGTACGCACTGCGTTATGCGGCGGCCGAACCGGGCAAAACCTTTTTCGCTTTGGGCGCCGTGTTCCTCGCGCTGACCGGGGTCGAAGCGTTGTACGCCGACATCGGCCATCTGGGTGCGCGCCCGGTTCGCACTGCATGGTTCTGGCTGGTCATGCCGTGCTTGATATTGAACTACTTCGGCCAGGGCGCGCTGGTACTCGCCGATTCGAAGGCGGCCGCCAATCCGTTCTTTCTGCTGGCACCGAGCGAGTTGCAGCTGCCGCTGGTGGTGCTTGCTACTGCAGCCGCCGTAATCGCGTCGCAGGCGGTTATCTCCGGCGCGTTTTCGATTGCCAGCCAGGCAATCAAGCTCGGCTTCCTGCCCCGCATGCAGACCGATTACACGTCGAAAACCGAGGCGGGGCAGATTTACATACCCTTGGTCAATTTCTTGTTGCTGCTGGTCGTCGTCGTGCTGGTTATTGGGTTCGGCAGCTCGTCGAATCTTGCCGCTGCGTAAGGACTTGCGGTCGCGTCGACGATTGTCGTCACGACGCTGGGCGTGAGCATTATTGCGCGTTTCAAATGGGACTGGCCGGCTTGGCGCGTGCTCGCGACATTCGTTCCGTTGTTTGCGCTTGAGGCGCTGTTCGTCGCCGCCAATAGCGCAAAGATTCCGAACGGCGGCTGGTTCCCGATTGCGTTTGCGGCGGTGCTGTATCTCGTGTTCGCCACTTGGAAGCGCGGCCGTTCGCTGGTCAATCAGCAGTTGAAAAAAAGCGGCATCGAGCTGCAGCCCTTCTTGAAAAGCCTGTCGGTGTATCCGCCGCAGCGCGTCGAAGGAACCGCCGTGTTCATGACGCTCGAGCCCGGCTACGTGCCGCACGCGTTGCTGCACAACCTGAAGCACAACCGCGTGATGCACGAGCGCGTGGTGTTCTTAACGGCGATCAGCCGCACCGTGCCGCACGTCGATCATGCCGACATGACGGAAATCGAAGACCTGGGCGACGGCTGCCACGCGGTCAAGGTGCGGCTCGGGTTTCAGGATCCGTTTGACGTCACCTTTTTTCTGGCCGTGCTGACGCGGTACCACGACTTTGAAATCGTTCCCGCCGAGACTTCGTTCTTCCTGTCGCGACAAGCGGTGATTACCGGCGGCCGGAGCACGATGTGGGGTTGGCGCCGCCGACTATTCGGCTGGATGCTGCGCAACGCGCAGCCGGCGTCGGATTTTTTCCGCATTCCGCCCAATCGAGCGATCGAGATCGGCACGCAGGTTGTTATCTAAGGGCGACAATCGCCCCATGCAGGTCGAGCCGTTCCTGATCGAGCCGCAGCGCGCGCGCGATCGAACGCGCGTGATCGAATTGCTGCGGCAGGCGCAATTGATGGATCACGAGCTGCAACATGCTCAGGCGCCGGTTGATTTTCTGGTGATGCGCGAGGCGCACGAGGTGGTCGGTGCGATCGGGTTGCAAAATGCGGGCGGCGCCGGGCTGTTGCGATCGCTGGTTGTGCTGCCGTCGTTGCACCGTCAGGGGCGTGGTGCCGCGCGGGTGGCGGCGGTGGAACGGCTGGCAGCACGACGCGGCATCGACGACATGTATTTGCTGACGACTACCGGGCCCGGGTTCTTCGCGCTGCTCGATTATCTGCGGGTCGATCGTGCGAGCGCGCCGCCTGCCGTGCAGCAGACCGAACAGTTCGCCACGCTGTGCCCGGCGTCAGCGGTCTGCATGCACAAGAGATTGCGCGTGCCACGCTGACCGCCTCGCCGCACGGTAGCGCGATGTGGTGCCGACGGTAGCGCCGTGTGAGACGACGCTTTTCGACCGATCGGAAGCGGCGGATAAGCGCTTTGATGCGGCAGTCAGCCGGGCCCGACAACAGGGCAGGAGCACGCATGGAGCAGAGCAGTCCTCGAGTATCACGCATGCCGATCTGGGCGGGCGCGATTGTCGGCGTCTTGATCGGACTCGCGGGCGGCGCCAAATTGATCATCGCCCTATCACTCGGGTTGGTCGTCGGCTATCTGGTGTACGCGCGGAACCTGGCGCTGGTCGAGAACAAGCAGTTACTTAAACGCCTGGGCGATTTGCTCGAGCGCGTTTCCTTGCTCGAATATACGGTCAAGCGTTTGCGTTCGGAGTCGCCCGTGGTATCGGAAGAGGCGCCCGAAGCCGCCGCAGCGCAAACAGCGCCGCCCGAATTTCCGGCGCCGATCGCTGCGCGCGCTGATGTGCCGACGTCCCCGTCGCCGGCATCCACCTATGTTCCGCCGATTCCGGCTGCGTCTGTCCCGAAACCGCCGCGCGCACCCGCCACGCCGCCGAAAGCGGCTGCACCCTCCATCATCGACAACGCAATCGCGGCGGCACGCGC
>JBGSWX010000019.1:0-3351 GCA_041751695.1 Burkholderiaceae bacterium
GCGCAAGTGCTTGTCGAGCGCCTTGCGACCCGCCGCGGTCAGCCGGTCCCACGTCACGGGCTTGCGCTCGGCGAATGCGCGGCGCAGTGCAACGTAGCCATCGTCCTCGAGCCGCCGCAGCTGCGCGCCGAGGTTGCCATCGGTCAGCTCGAGCTGCTCCTTGAACCGCGAGAAGCTGATCTCGCCGTGGCGCGCCAGCAGCACGCTGATCGCCAGCCGCACGCGGTGCTCGAGCGCCGCGTCGAGGCCGTCGAGCGCTTTCATACCTGTGCAACGGGTTCGCGCTGGCGGCGAGTCAAACCGGCAAGCACCAGCGAGGCTGCAACGACCAGGCCGGTGGTGGTCCAAAGATATGGCAGCTCGAGCACAGACAACGCGACGTACCCTCCGAACACGAGCAGCCCGCTCCATAAGAGTGGCCGCTCCAAATGGACTCCAGCCAATGTGTACGCGAGGCCGGTGACCAGCAGCACGTTGATGGCCGCCGCGTCCGCGCCTATTTTTCCTGTCACGGCAGGCAGGAAGACGAGAAAGAAGGCGAGCAGCACCAGAAGCCAGTGGTAGGCATAACGGCGGCCGAGCGCGGTGTCGTTGATGCCGGCCTTGGCTCCTTGCCGAGCACCAAGCCACCAACTCAGCAATCCGCCGCCCGGCCCGGCGATGATCCAGTACAGCCCTGTCCAGCGCGGAGCGAAGTCGGGCAGCGCCCAACCGATGCCCACCAGCACTGCCCACATGTAGTAGATGACGGGGACGCCATCTTCACGCTGCTCGCGCCGCACGGCACTCGCAACGTAGTCCAGGTCTTCCTTCACTCGATCGATCGCAGTCATGGCAACTCCCTTTCAATGAATGAAACCATAGTACTCTGAGATCCAGAGTTGTCAAGCGGTAGCATGCGTTTTTATCCACGAGCTTGTCCAATGCCGAGTCTAGGAGTGAGATTTTTTCCGAGGATCGCGGTCGGCATCCTGGTCGCAGCGCTTGCGCCGCCAGCGACCTCGCAGGCGCTTCAAACGCGCGAGCACGCGGTGCGCATCGTCACGGTGACGTCGGGCCTCGCCAATCCATGGTCGCTCGCCTTCCTTCCCGATGGCCGCATGCTGGTCACCGAGCGCGCGGGACGTCTGCGGATCATCGCGAAGGACGGCACACTGGAAGCGAGCCCGGTCGAAGGACTGCCGCGCGTCGACGCACAGGGACAGGGCGGGCTGCTCGAAGTGGCTCTGCATCCTAAATTCGCCGACAACGGCTGGATCTATCTGACGTACGCGCAGCGCGATGAATCGGGAGCCAACGGCACCGAAGTGGCGCGCGGCAGGCTCACCGGCGCACCCGGTAGCTACCGGCTGCAGCAGGTCGAGACGCTGTTTCG
Organism: Burkholderiaceae bacterium; assembly: GCA_041751695.1. Taxonomy (GTDB): domain Bacteria; phylum Pseudomonadota; class Gammaproteobacteria; order Burkholderiales; family Burkholderiaceae_F; genus JACCZX01. The sequence continues at coordinate 1,376 of JBGSWX010000019.1, forward strand.
CATGCAGCCGAAATCCAATGCGGGTCAGCACTTCGGCTCGCGCATCGTGTTCGATCGCGACGGCCTGATGTACGTCACGCTCGGCGATCGCGGCGATATGAAGCGCGCGCAGGATCTCGGCGACCACGCCGGCAAGATCATGCGCCTGACCGATGCCGGCAAGCCCGCTCCCGGCAATCCGTTCGCCGGCAACGAGAAGGCGCGCGCCGAAATCTATTCGCTGGGCAACCGCAACGTGCAGGGCGCTGCGCTGCATCCGACTACGGGTGTGCTGTGGGCCACCGAGCACGGCCCGCAAGGAGGCGACGAGCTCAATGTGATCAAGGCCGGCACCAATTACGGCTGGCCCGTCATCACTTATGGCGTGAACTACGGGATCGGCACGCGCATCGGCGAAGGCAGCGCGAAGGACGGCCTGGCGCAACCTCAAAAGCAATGGACGCCTTCACCGGCTCTGTCCGGGCTGGCGTTTTACTCGGGCGACAAATTCCCCAAGTGGCGCGGAGATCTTCTTCTCGGCGCCCTGCGCGCGCAGTCGCTGATCCGGGTTCGGCTCGATGGCGAGAAGGTCGTTGAAGACGAGGTGATGTTGAGCGGCCAGCTGCCACGTGTGCGTGATGTGCGCGTAGGGCCCGACGGCTACGTCTATTTGCTTAGCGATCAGGCAAACGGAGCCGTGTTGCGGCTGGAACCAGCGCGCTAGGGACGAATATTGCCTAAATACGGTTGCGACCGCTCTGCGTGCATCCAATTCGGGCCAGCGATCGTAGCGTGTGTATCGGCGCCCTTTATGCGCGCACGGTACTTGCAGATTCAAACCCGCCCGGCGCCGCCGCGCCGGATTTAGAAGATCGGAGAAAAGATCCATGAAAATTTCAATTAGAGCTGCCGCACTTAGAGCTGCGCTAGTCGCCGCCCCGTTCGTAGCGATCGGCTGCTCGTCGATGCCGATGATGTCGAGCGCGCCCGAGGCACCAGCCGCAGTCACAGTGCCGACGGGCAACAAGGTTGCGATGCGCACCGTGGGTGTGGGCGAATTGACCTACGAATGTCGCGAGAAGCAAGGCGCCGCCGGCACGTATGAATGGACGTTCGTCGCGCCGACCGCCACTTTGTGGGACGCGGGTCGCACGCGCGCCGTGGGCAAGTACTACGGTGGACCGACCTGGGAATCGAGCGACGGCAGCAAGGTCACCGGCAAGCAACTGGCCATCGCGCCCGGCAAGGAAGGCGCGATTCCGCTGCAACTGGTGCAAGCCGCGCCGGCGATGGGCACGGGCTCGATGCAGGGCGTGACCTATATTCAACGCCTGAACACCGTCGGTGGAGTTGCGCCAAAGGAACCCTGCGCTGTAGCCAGCACCGGTCAGCGTCGGCAAGTGAAGTACGAAGCCGACTATGTGTTCTACAAGTAAGTAGCAAGTCCGGTCTGAGCGGCGGCGTTGGCTTCCAACCCGCCGCGTTTATTTTTGCAACAGCGATTTCTCGCTCAGCGCGAGCAGCGCAAACGACGCCAGCCAGTGCGTGCCGACGTATTCTCCTTGACTAGCTGACGGCAGCGACGCCGCGAGATGCGCGTCGATCGACGTCTTCATGGCGCACTTCAATTCGTCATCGAGCTCCGGCAACAATTGCTGCCAGCACCACGCGCGCGATAAATTGAGTCCGTGCAAGTGGACGATCTTCGGATCGCGCGCGTCGCTGATCGTCGCCGGCTGCAGCCAGGCGCCCAACGCTTCGCGCGCAGGTTGAAACTGCGCCCACCACTCGGCAAACGAACAGCCTTCGACGACGCGCCGCATCAGCGCCGCTTCCACCAGTCCGCTCGATAGAAAATCCTCGCCGCTCGGCTCGTAGTCGGCCGGATAACGGCGATCACGGCCGAACCACGCATTGGCGCGCTCGGCGATCAATCGCTGCAGCGCGCGGTGCTGTACCGCTTCGCCGTAATCGAGCGCGAGCAGCAGCGCGAAGGC
>JBGSWX010000020.1:0-1712 GCA_041751695.1 Burkholderiaceae bacterium
GCAGAGCTGCCGACGGCAATCGCTCTGAACGGCATCGCGATGAATACGTCGCGCATCATCGGACCGGTCGTTGCCGGTGGGCTGATCGCGAGCCTCGGCACGGGCTACGTCTTTCTGTTGAACGCAGTGCTCTCGCTTGCCGCCGGTTTCGTCATCATGCGCTGGCGGTTGGAGCCGAAGGCGAGCGTGTTACCCGGCGAACGCTTCATCGGTGCGATGCGCGTCGGGCTTCAGTATGTTGCGCAGTCGCGTTTGATGCGCTCGGTACTGCTTCGAATCGCAATTTTCTTCCTGCAGTCGACGGCGCTGCTGGCGTTGCTGCCGCTGGTGGCCAAACGCATGCCGGCAGGCAACGCCTGGACCTATACGTTTCTGCTTGCGTCGCTCGGTGTGGGCGCTATCGCGACTGCGTTTTTCCTGCCACGCCTGCGCGTGCTGATTACGCGCGATCGGTTGTTGCGTGACGGGACATTGCTGCAAGCCTTCGCGATGGTGGCCGTGGGGTTCGCGCCCAATGTCTGGGTTGCAATCCCGCCGATGATGCTGGCCGGCGCTGCGTGGCTGGCGGTGGTCAACACGCTGACCGTGCAGTCGCAGCTTGCGCTGCCCGATTGGGTGCGCGCGCGGGGCATGTCGCTTTACATGATGACGATGATGGCGGCCACGTCGGCCAGCGCGGCGGTGTGGGGGCAGGTGGCAAGCTTGATCGACGTGCCTCTGACGTTAGCGGCGTCGGCCGCCACCGGACTCACGTTATGGCTGCTGGTGGCGCGCGCGCAGGTCGATCCGGGAGAGCAGCAGGATCTGACGCCGGCGCGAATTCTGAAGGAGCCGATCCCTGCGTTTCCGGTCGAGCATCAAATGGGGCCGGTAATGGTGACGGTCGATTATCAAATCGATCCGGTGCGTGCGACAGAATTTACGACGGTGATGCGTGAGAGCCGCGCCAATCGGCTGCAAATGGGCGCGCTTTCGTGGGGACTGTTTCACGACACGAATGAGCCGGGCCACTACATCGAGTACTACCTCGACGAATCGTGGGCCGATCACCTGCGGCGCTTCGATCGTTTCACTGCGGCCGATGCCGATCTGCGCGAGCGCAGGTACGCGTTTCAGGTGGGCGCCGAGCCGCCGAAGGTCACGCGCTACATCGCGGAGTCGCTCGGAGAATAGGGCGCGCTCGGAGAATAGGGCGTGTTGCCGGCGCCGAGATCCCAGTAGAGGCCGGCCATGATGCGCAGCCCCTCGCGCAAGATCTCGGGCGGCAGATGCTCATTGGGCGCGTGCTGCGAACATCCCGGGTACGAGTGCGGCACCCACACGGTGCGCAGCCCCAGTACGTCGGTGAAGATGTCGTTGGGCAGCGATCCACCCAGATTCGGCAGCACCGCGGGCTTCGTGCCGCTCGTATGCGCGATCGATGCCACCGCCCATTGCACCCACGCGTCGTCCGGGTCGATCCGCGTGGCGTGGAACATTTCTTCGCGCGTCGGCGCAATCTGCACCATCGCAAATCCTTCGCGGTCGAGATGGCGTCGCAGCGCCGGCAAGATATCTTTCTCATCGATGCCGACCACGAAGCGAAGCTGACAGCGCGCCCACGCGCGCGGCGGAATCGCGTTGACCGGTGTGTCCGGGTTGCCGGTTTTGAAGGCGAGCACTTCGAACGAACACCATCCAAAGACGCGTTCGGCAGGCGACAGGCCGGGCTC
>JBGSWX010000021.1:0-3724 GCA_041751695.1 Burkholderiaceae bacterium
TGTATCCATCACTTCGCGATCGAGGTCGAAGATGTCGCTGCGGCGACGGCGAAGGTCAAGTCCTATGGCTGTGAGATCGTCAGTGATCCAGGCGTGATGCCGGTGAAGTTTCGGGCGCCGGGCGGCACGGTCGCCGAACTCGTGCAGATCGGTCGATACAAGAAAGTGGCGGCCGCGCACCAGAGCGACCGCATCATGCATCTTGCTCTGAAGGTCGACGAGATTGAGGAGACCGGCGACTTCTATCGCGACGTTTTCGGGTTCAGGGACTCGGAGACCAAGAAGACGCGCGACCACCTGTCGCGCCACATGAGCGACGGCAGGATCGACTTCGCACTGTTGAAGTACGACGCGGACACGCAGTCGGCGGAGTCGAAGGCCGCAGGTGACGGCCCGTGCATTCATCACTTTGCCGTAGAGGTCGAAGATATCGAAGCGGCAACGCAACAGATCAAGGCGAACGGTGCGCAAATCGTCAGCGATCCAGGTGTGATTCCGGTCAAGTTCCGGGCGCCGGGCGGCACAATCGCCGAGCTGGTGCCCCTCGGTCGCTACCAACGTTGACCGCGCCACGGGCGCAAGCGCGCAAGATCTTGCAATGAGCGCGTTCATCCGCAAGGGCGACTTTTGGTCCGGCGTGGCGCTCGTCGCTCTGGGTGCCTACATCGTCAGAGAAGCGTGGAGCTGGGAATACCTGAGCGTTGACGGCCCCGGTCCAGGCTTTTTTCCGCTGTGGTACGGCGGGGCAATGGTCGTGCTGTCGCTGCTGTTGGTGGCCGGCGCCGTGTTGAAGTCCGATCCCGCTGCGAAGGGCAAGCGGATTAACCGGAGCGAGTTGGGCCGCGTGTTGACGTGCTGGGCCGCTTTCGCCGCGTGCATCGCATTGCTGAATGTGCTCGGATTTGTCGTCTCGTTCGCGCTGATGACGTGGTTCATCGTTGCGGTGCTGTTCCGCAAATCGCAACGCATAGCAGTCGGGCTCGCCGTCGGCGGCGCGTTGTGCTTCTACGCTCTGTTTTCGATGGCGCTGGGCGTGGCGTTGCCTGCGGGATTCTTGTTCTAGCAGCGCGGCGGCATGGATACTCTGAGCGGCCTCCTGCAGGGCTTCGATGTCGCCCTGACAGGGACCAACCTGGCGATGTGCATCGTCGGGGTGCTGTTGGGCACGGTGATCGGCGTACTCCCTGGGCTCGGCCCACCGGCAACGATAGCGATGTTGCTGCCGTTGACGCTGCGACTCGAACCGACCGGCGCGATGATCATGCTGGCCGGCATCTACTACGGCGCGAAGTACGGCGGCTCGACCACATCGATCCTTCTGAATGTGCCCGGTGAGTCCGCTTCGGTCGTCACGTGTCTTGATGGTTATCAAATGGCGCGCAAGGGCCGTGCGGGCGCCGCGCTGGGCATCAGCGCGATCGCGTCGTTCATCGCCGGCACGCTTGGCGTTGTCGGGCTGATGCTGATCGCCCCACCGCTCGCGCAACTCTCGCTTGCGTTCAGCGCGCCGGAGTATTTCGCGTTGATGGTGCTCGGTCTTGCGATGGTCGTTCTGCTGTCGGGTAAATCGCTGACCAAGGGACTGCTGGCGATGCTCGTCGGGCTGTGGATCGCGACGATGGGCACCGATCTGTTCAGCGCAACCTCGCGCTTCACCTTCGGTCAGACCGCGCTGCTTGGAGGCGTCGATTTCATCGTGGTTGCCATCGGTATTTTCGCGGTTGGCGAAGTCCTGGCCGACATGGAACCGAAGGAGCCCGTCGGCATGCTGCCGGTGCCCAAGGGATTGAAGAACCTGCTGCCGACCTGGCAAGACATGAAGGACTGCCGCTTTGCTTTCGTCAACGGCTCATTGGTCGGCTTCATCGTCGGGATCCTTCCAGGTGCCGGTTCCACGATCGCTTCGTTCCTCAGCTACGGTATCGAGAAAGCGGTTTCCAAGCATCCGGAAAAGTTCGGCACCGGCGCAATCGAAGGAGTCGCCGCACCCGAGGGTGCAAACAACGCCGAAACCGCGGGCTCGCTGGTCCCGCTGCTGACGCTGGGAATTCCCGGCAGCGGCACCACCGCCATATTGCTTGCCGCGCTTGTGCTGTGGGGTTTCAAGCCCGGGCCGCTGTTCATCGCGGAAACGCCGGCGCTCTTTTGGGGGCTGGTCGCGAGCATGTATATCGGCAATGTGATGCTGCTGATCCTGAATCTGCCGTTGGTTGCGGTATTCGCCCAGTTGCTGAAAATTCCCGCTTACGCGATGTATCCGCTGATACTGGGCGTGGCGATCATCGGTGTGTTCAGCGATTCTTCGAGTATGTTCAAGCTTGGTCTGCTGGCGCTCTTCGGTTTGCTCGGCTACGCGATGCGCAAGCTGCAGTATCCGGCTGCGCCACTGGTGCTGGGTCTGGTGCTGGGTGATGCGATGGAAAGAGCGTTGCGCCAGTCGCTGATGATGTCGCAAGGCGACATCTCGATATTGTTCAGGCCGATTCCGGCAGGACTATTGTTGGTCGCCGCCGTGTTGCTGATCGTGCCTCTGTTCAAGAAGTTCAATGCGATGCGCCTGCAGGTACTCGATCAGCAGGCGGGATCGTGAATTAACAAGAGGAGACAACTGATGATCTACGCTCAATTGATCCGCGCCGTCGCGGTATCGGCGTCGTTGCTGTCTTTGCTATCTGTTGGCGGCTATGCGCACGCTCAATGGAAGCCGACTAAAACCGTAGACGTGATCGTGCATACCGGGCCCGGGGGCGGCAGCGATCTGTTGGCGCGCGCGATCGCCACGATGATGGAGAAGGAAAAGCTGTTGCCGGTACGCATGCAAGTGCTGAACAGAGCAGGCGGCAACGGTGCGGTGGCCGCAGCGGCGATCGCCGAACGGAAGGACGATGCGCACACCATCGGTCTGGTGACCAGCGTGTGGATCGCGGGTCCGTTGACGTCCAGCGAAGCGAAGGTCACCTTGCATGACCTGAAACCGGTCGCGGGCCTGCTGCTCGACCCGGCGGTATTCGCGGTGCGCACCGACTCACCGTACAAAACGTTGCGCGAATTCATTGAAGCGGCGAAAGCGCAGCCGGGACAATTGAAACAATCCGGCGGCTCGGTCACTTCACGCGACAACATCATTCGGCAGACCTTGCAGGCCGCTACCGGTGCCCGTTGGGCATTCGTCTCCTTTCCGGGAGGCGGCGAGCGCCTGGCTGCGTTGCTCGGCGGTCATGTGGACATCATGGTGATCGAGCCGCAGGAAGCCGGTGAGCAGGTGCGCGCCGGAAAGATGCGTGTCTTGGCGCAGCTGAGCGAGCGTCCACTGGCCGCCTATCCCGGCGTCCCCACGCTTAAGGAAGCCGGCTACGACATTAAGGCGACGCCGCAGATCCGTGCAGTAGTGGCGCCTCCCGGCGTGCCCAACGAGGTCGTCGCGTACTGGGAAGATCTATTCGCCAAATTGCGCGCGACGTCTTCATGGAAGAAGTATGTCGAAGACAACCAACTCGAGGATCACTTCACCAACAGCGCCGAGCTTTCCAAGATGATCAAGCAAATTGAAGACGAGCTGCGCACGCAGTATCAGGCGGCGGGAATCAAGGTTGTGCGCTGAGCGTCGATCGTGGCGCGCGGTAAACGAGCAGAAGAGAGCGTTTCCGAACGGCTCGCGCGTGCCATCTTAAGTGCGAACCCCGAGAACGCAGCGGCAACGCGCGAGATCGGCACGAAGTTGGTT
>JBGSWX010000022.1:0-2732 GCA_041751695.1 Burkholderiaceae bacterium
GATCAGCATTTCGCGTTCGAAGGAGCGGCCTGGTACTGGCACTTTGTCGACGTCGTCTGGGTTGGGCTTTATATCGTCGTCTACTGGATATAGGCGGCGGACAAAAGTGAAACCCTACTTTTGTCCGATTAGTTGGAGTGGAATCGCTGGCGGAGCCAGACAATTCCGCTAGAACAACGGCTTGCAAGGTCTGCCGACTGTCTTATCTACCGACGGTGCGCGGTTCGATCCAGCCCATCCAGTAGCTGAATAGAATAAACAGGAACAGCGCGACCGAGATGCCGACCCGGACCGTGAGTGCGTTCACTGTGCGATTGGTCCTGCCTTTGTCGCGAATCAGATAGACAAGTGCCGAGCCGAGCGACAACAGAATGCCGGCCAGGGCGAGAACAATGATGATTCGCATGTCGTCGATTCACAGGCGTTCGGAACCATCCTACCCACTTCGATGCCGCGCCGGAAGCTGATCGTTGCTTGGGTCGCGGCTGCGATCGGCATTGCGTCGGCCATATCGCTGGGCAATTGGCAGATGCGGCGCGGCGATGCAAAGCTGGCGTTGCGGGCGCAAGCCGATGCCGCCGAACGAGCACCGCCCGTCGACATCGCGCCGTCGCGCTTATCAATCAAAAACGTCGCGGCCGCATTGCCGCGCAAGGTTCGCGCGAGCGGCGAGTTCGATCCTGCCGGCACCGTTTACCTGGACAACCGGATGCTCAACGGTGCTGCCGGGTTCTATGCCATCACACCGCTCGTAATCGGCGAAGGATTGCCCGCCTTGCTTGTCGATCGCGGCTGGAAAGCGCATGACCTGCAGGATCGCGCGCGCATCGCGGCCCCGGTGCCGCCTTCGGGCCGCGTCAGCGTCGAAGGGCTGGCGGTTTCTCGGCCGTCGGCGCTGCTCGAACTCGGCAACAAACCAAGGCTCCGGGTGCCCGGCATCTGGCAGAACCTCAACTACTCGGCGTACGAACAAGCGACCGGCCGCACCGTGGCGCGGTTCGTGATCCAGCAGGGCGGTGATGCACAGAGTAGCAACGCAGCCGACGGCTTGCGGCGCGAGTGGCCGCGGCCAGCGAGCGGAGTCGAGAAGCATCGTGGTTATGCGTTTCAGTGGTATTCGCTCGCAGTACTGATCGCGGCGCTTGCAGTTTTCTTCGGGTGGAAAGCCTGGCGAGACCGATGAAAGCGCGTTGGCGGCGTCACCTCCCGCTATATCTGCTGGTTGCGATCACAACTTTGCCGATCGCGGCGGCGTACATCGCCTACTACGTTGCTCCACCGTCCGGCCGCACCAATTACGGCACGTTGATAGAGCCGCAGCGGGCCACGCCGGCGCTACCGCTGACAAAGCTCGACGGCACTGCTTTCGACTTGCAGGAATTGCGCGGCAACTGGGTGTTCGTCATGGTCGACGGCGGCGATTGCGATAAACGCTGCGAAGACAAGCTGCTGATGATGCGGCAGCAGCGCACGATGACCGGCAAGGATCGCGATCAAATCGAACGAGTCTGGCTGATCTCCGACCAGGCGCCGCTGTCGATCATGTTGATGCGCGAATATGAAGGCACGCACTTCATTCGTGCGCCGGTGCAACTGGTACGGGATTTTCTCGCGTTGCCCGATGCCGCGGATGCGCGGCTGCAAGACCCAATCTGGGTCATCGATCCGCGCGGAAATCTGATGCTGCGCTGGCCAAAGGATGCCGAACCGAACAGCGTCAAGCGCGACGTCGCCAGGCTCTTGAATGTCGCTGCCGGCTGGGTCCGCATCGATCCGCGACCTGCATCGATCTCAACGGGGTCGCAAGGGGATGCGCGATGACGCCGATTTCGCTGCTCTGGCTCGCGCTGCTGGGCGTCGCGGTGGCCGCTGTGCCGCTCCTCTACGTGTGGCGCTCGCGCGATCCGCAGAAGTTTCGCAAGCTCGCATGGGTCACCGCATTCCTGACGCTCGATCTGATCATGGTCGGCAGTTTTACGCGGCTGACGGATTCAGGGCTCGGATGCCCGGACTGGCCGGGCTGCTACGGCCATTCGAATCCGTTGTCCGCCGGCGAACAGATCCATCAAGCTCAGACCGCACTGCCAAGCGGTCCGGTCACGCTGAGCAAGGCGTGGATCGAGTTGGCGCATCGCTACTTTGCGCTCGCCGTCGGAGTATTGATCATCGTGCTTACGGTGCAGGCATGGCGGCGCGCATCGTCGGGCGCCCCAACGGCCCGCTCACCGTGGTTGGCGACGGCGGCTTTGCTATGGGTGTGCGTGCAAGGCGCATTCGGTGCATTGACCGTCACGATGAAGCTGCAGCCTGCGATTGTGACGCTGCATCTGCTGGGCGGGATCGTGCTGCTGGCGCTGCTGACCTGGATTGCGTTACGCGAGGCGCCCGTGTCCAACAAGACGGTCGCGCCGCGCGTGCACACAATGGCCTTGATTGCGCTCGCCGCGGTATTCATTCAGATTGGCTTGGGCGGATGGGTCAGCAGCAATTACGCTGTGCTGGCATGCCCGGATTTTCCGTTGTGCCAGGGTGAGTTCTTACCGCCGATGGATTTTTCGCATGGATTCACATGGTGGCGTGAGCTTGGCCGTACGGGCCAAGGCGACCTGGTTCCGTTTCAGGCGCTGGTGGCGATTCATTGGACGCATCGAATGTTCGCGATCGTCGTCGTCGCAGCCGTCAGTGTCTTGGTCTGGCAACTGTGGCAGCACTCGACCTTTTCGCATCTGGCG
>JBGSWX010000023.1:0-6228 GCA_041751695.1 Burkholderiaceae bacterium
CGCGGGCTCACCCTCGGCATGAAGCTGGAGAACTGGCCGCCGGCGGGAATGGAAAACAGATAATTTTCAAAAGGAAGCGAGCCGCCTACTCAGTGGATCGAGTCGGGATCGAAGATTCGCAAACTTAAAACACGGAACGGAGTTTCAAATGCGCCATGGACACGGACTGCGAAAACTCAACAGGACCAGCTCTCACCGGCTGGCGATGTTGCGCAACATGACCAATTCTCTGCTGCTGCACGAGGCGATCAAGACCACGCTGCCGAAAGCGAAGGAACTGCGGCGCGTAATCGAGCCGCTGATCACGCTTGGTCGCGAGCCGACGGTTGCGAACAAGCGCCTCGCATTCAATCGGCTGCGCGATCGCGAAATCGTCGTGAAGCTGTTCAGCGAAATCGGCCCGCGCTACGCCGCACGCAACGGCGGCTATACGCGCATTCTGAAGATGGGGTTCAGAGTCGGCGATAACGCACCGATGGCCTTTATGGAACTGGTCGATCGTCCGTTGCCCGCCGCCGATAACGACGAAGACTCCACGACTTAACCTTTCGAATGCCTGAGGCGCTGCTCGTGCTGACAAATTGTCCGGACGATGCGGTTGCAGATCGCATCGCCTTGGCTCTGGTCGAACAAGGTTTCGCTGCGTGCGTCAATCGATTGGCGCCTGTCAGCTCGATCTATCGATGGCAGGGCAAGGTCGAGTGCGCCACCGAGGTGCCGCTGTTGATCAAGACGACGCGCGAGCGCTACGGTGATGTCGAACATGCGATCCGACATCTGCACCCGTATGAACTTCCGGAGATCATCGCGCTGCCGGTTGCCGCGGGACACGCCGGCTATTTGCGCTGGATTGAAGACGCGACGCAGCCGCCGCTGATCGCATAGGCTATCGCAACCAGCGCGGTGTTCTCGGGCGATGCGGGCGCTCGAGAAAGCGCCGGGTCCAGAAGATCACCAGCACGACCGCGGCCACTACGCCCATCCCGACCAGCGTCCAGCCGAACCCGTGAATGTTGTTGACCAGCGGCATGCGGTCAAAATTCATGCCGAAGATGCCGGTGATCAATGTGAGCGGCGCAAAGATCGCGGTGATCGCGGTCAACGTCCTGACGATCCGGTTCGTCTGGTGAGTCGCTGCGGAGAAGTGAAGCTGCACCGCGGATTCCGCGGTCGACTCGAGGCGCCGCGCATGATTCAGCACGCGCCGAATGTGCTCGATCACATCGTCGAGCCGCACCAGGTACGCGTCGCTCTGCTGCGCGTGCGGTGTTTCCTCGAGATACGCATCGCGCATTTCCTGTAAAGCATCGTATTGCCCTTCGCACAGGTTTTCCAGCTTCCTCAGCTCGATCCGCGCATCGAGCAAAGCCGTCCAGCGCGAAAACGGCCGACTCGGCTCGAGCAGCTCGCGCTGCCAGCGATCCAGACGCTCCGTCATGGGCTCGCGCAGTTCGAGGTAGCGATCGACCATTGAGTTCAGCATGCGCAGCATCAACTCGGACGGGCGTGTGGTGGCCCGCGGTCGACCATCGTGATTTGAATCGACCTTGGCGCGCGGCCCCAGGATGCGCGCACGCATCTGCTCAACCGTTTTCGAATCCGCGTTGCGCACGGTGACCAGCACCTGCTCGAACAGGAAGAAAGTAATCGGCCGCGTGAGGATTTCCTGCAGGGCGCGCCGCTCCGAGTCGGCCGCCCGCCGCTCGGTCAGCGGCGGTGCCGCGTCGCTGACCAGTTTGCGGAACACCAGCATGATGTAGTGGCTTGTAGAATCGAAATACGACGGATGCTGCTGGTTAAGCGCGTCCTGCAAATGCAGATCGAATATGCGCACCGACGTCAGGGCCTCGATTGCGTCGCGCAGCAGCTCCGGTTGGTCGTCGACCTCGTCGTGCGTGACGTCAAGCCACACACACCCGTCCGCGGGCGGTTGCGCAGGCGGCGCGTCCAGCGCGACACCGCCGGCAGGCGTGATACTCGTCCACTTCATGCAGGAAGCTCGCGGTGCACGCTAGCCTTCTTCTTTCAGCCAACGCGCGACCTGCAGTCCGAAGTAGGTCAGTATTCCATCAGCACCGGCGCGCTTGAACGCGAGCATCGATTCGAGCACCGCCTTCTTCTCATCGAGCCAGCCGTTGACCGCCGCGGCTTTGAGCATCGAGTACTCGCCGCTGACCTGATAGACGAACGTCGGCGCCTTGTAGGTGTCTTTCACGCGCCGCACGATGTCCAGGTACGGCATGCCCGGCTTGACCATCACCATGTCGGCGCCCTCGGCCAGATCGAGACCCACTTCCCACAGCGCTTCGTCGCTGTTGGCAGGATCCATCTGATACGACGTCTTGTTCGATTTGCCGAGGTTACCCGACGAGCCGACCGCGTCGCGAAACGGATCGAAAAACGCGCTCGCGTACTTGGCCGAATACGCCATGATGCGCGTGTGGATCGCGCCGTTGCCCTCGAGCGCTGCGCGAATCGCGCCGATTCTTCCGTCCATCATGTCGCTCGGCGCGACGATGTCGACTCCAGCCTGCGCCTGCAGTAGGGCTTGCTGCGTTAATACTTTGATCGTTTCATCGTTCAGAACGTAGCCCGCAGCATCGATGACGCCGTCCTGACCGTGCGTGGTGTAAGGATCGAGCGCGACGTCGGTCAAGACGCCGAGCTGCGGAAAGCGCTGCTTCAATTCGCGTGCGATGCGGGGCACGATGCCGTCGGCGTTGATTGCTTCGCGTCCGTCGGCCGATTTAAGCCGCTGCTCGATGACCGGAAACAGTGCGATCACGGGGACGCTGAGGCGAGCGCACTCTTCGGCGATGGGCAGCAGTCGGTCGAGCGAAACGCGCTCGACGCCGGGCATCGATGCGACGGGCTCTGTCCGCTTTTCGCCGTCGAGCACGAACACTGGATAGATCAGATCGTCCGTTGTTACGCGATGTTCGCGCATCAGCCGCCGGCAAAAATCGTCGCGACGCATGCGGCGCATGCGAACCGAGGGAAACTGACCGAGTACCTGCATGCAAACTCCCTTCAGCAGTCGCGCGCACGAAGCGGCCGCTCGTCTTCTTAACTTCTCTTGGATAGATCGTCAACTACGCAGCCAGCCGGCAAGTATGTACGCGAGCTCATCGATGCCCCACCGCTTGGTCGCCGAAAACAGCTGCGCGGTTGCGCGGGGACCGATCGGAGCGGCTCGCTGCTGCGCGAGAGCCAAAGCAGATTTTCGTTCAGTGTTGTTTAGCTGATCCGATTTCGTGAGCAGGAAATGCAGTGATGTTTGACGCTGCGCGACGAAATCGATCAGCGTTTCATCACCGCGCATCAGCGGACGGCGCGCATCCATCACGACCACAATGCCGACCAACGTCTGGCGTTCCGCCACGTAGCCGCCGACCAATGCGTCCCACTGCTCCCGCTGCGCCAGGGGAGCCTGAGCGAATCCGTAGCCGGGTAGGTCGACCAGCGTGCCGCGCGCAACCGTCTGCTTGTCTTCGTCACGCTCCGACAGCTCGAAAAAGTTCAGCAGTTGCGTGCGGCCGGGCGTCTTGCTGGCGAATGCCAATCGCTTTTGGTCCGTCAGGACGTTAATCGCGCTCGACTTGCCGGCGTTCGAGCGCCCGGCAAACGCGATCTCCGGCAAGCCCGGTGGCGGCAGATCGGCCAGTGCAGCGACTGACATCACAAATCGGGCGGAGCGAAATAGCTGCACGGTCAGATTGAATCGGCGCCGCCGGAGGCGCCGGGTCGGGTTGCGTAGAATACGCGGCGCTTTGCCCCTGCGCGCTCGCACTTGGCTCACACGTAAACTCGTTAAAGCGAAAGCGTCTTGATGAAATCATCGACTTGGCGTCGTTCCATCTACGGTTTGGCCGTCGTCGGGTGTTCAGCGGTGACCTCCGTTGCGCACGCGCAGATGAAGCCGGCGCCGAAAATTGACCCCGCGCGGGGTCAGCAGATCGCATCGCAGATTTGCGCTGCGTGTCATGGCGTCGACGGCAATTCGGCCGCGCCCGCCAATCCACGGCTGGCGCAACAACACTACGAATATTTGTACAAGCAGTTGCTCGACTACACGGTGCGGCAGGGCCAGCTTCGGCCGGCACGCGAGAACGCCATCATGAATGGCTTTGCTTCGCAGTTGTCCGATGACGACAAACGCAACGTGTCAGCGTGGTTTGCGAGTCAGGTGGCGCCGCTCGATACCGCGCGCAACAAGCAAACACTGGATCTCGGTCAGCGCATCTGGCGCGCCGGTCTGCCCGAGAAATCGGTGCCGGCGTGCTCCGGCTGCCACAACCCGGCAGGACTGGGCATTCCGACGCAATATCCGCGGCTGGCGGCGCAGCATTCCGACTATATCGATGCGACGCTGAGAGACTTTCGCCAAGGAGTCCGTCGCAACAATCCGGCCATGCAGGAGATCGCGGCGAAACTGTCTGACGTGGAAATGCGAGCGGTTGCCGACTTTGTGCAGGGGTTGCGGCTGCGCGAAGCAGCGAAATAGCGCGCTACTGCAGGCGCTGCGGCAACCGTAGCTCGCCGGCGAACAACTCGTCGATCGTTTCACGCTGCCGCACGCAGTACGCGTGCGCACCGTCGACCATCACCTCCGCCGGACGCGCCCGCGTGTTGTAGTTCGAGCTCATCGCCATTGCGTAGGCGCCGGCGCTCGCGATGGCCAGCAGGTCGCCCGCCCGCAGCGAGAGCGCTCGATCGCGCGCCAGCCAATCGGCGGATTCGCAGATCGGACCGACGATGTCGTACTGCTGCGTGCCTGATGGTCTGGGCGTCACCGCTACGACGTCCATCCACGCGCCGTACATCGCGGGGCGGATCAAGTCGTTCATCGCGGCGTCCACGATCGCAAAGTTCTTTGTTTCGCCAGGCTTCAAGTACTCGACTCTAGTCAGCAGAACGCCGGCATTTCCTACGATCGAGCGGCCCGGCTCGACCAGCACCAACTTGTCGCGGTGGCCGCGTGCGTCGAGCCGCGCCAGCAGCGCACCGATCAAGTCCGCTGCGAGCGGCGGGGATTCATCGCGGTAGCGAATCCCCAGACCACCGCCCAGATCGATATGGCGCAGCTGCACGTTTTCGCGTTCGAGCGCATCGACCAGGTCGATGATGCGGTCGGCCGCGTCGACATACGGCGCAACCTCGGTGATCTGCGACCCGATGTGGCAGCCAAGGCCGACCAGTTCGATCGCGCGCTTTGCGCTCGCGGTGCGACACAACGCGAGCGTGTCGGCGTAGGCGACGCCGAACTTGTTTTCCTTGAGCCCGGTCGAGATATAAGGGTGTGTGCCGGCGTCGATGTCGGGATTGACTCGCAGTGAAACGCGCGCGCGCACTTGCAATCTTTGCGCGGCCGCATCGATACGATCGAGCTCGGCCGCCGACTCGACGTTGAAGCATGCGATGTCCGCCTTCAGCGCCGACTCGATTTCGCCTTCGCTCTTGCCGACTCCCGAGAACACGACCTTGCTTGCGTCACCGCCCGCAGCGAGCACGCGCGCCAGCTCGCCGCCGGAAACGATGTCGAATCCGGCACCCAGGCGCGCCAACACATCGAGCACCGCCAGGTTCGAATTGGCCTTGACGGCATAACACACCAGCGCGCGCCGGCCGCGCAACGCCGATGCGTACGCTTGATAGGCCGCTTCGATCGCGCGCCGCGAATACACATACAGCGGCGTGCCGAAGCGCTCGGCGAGCTCGTCGAGCGCAACGTCTTCACAGTGCAGGCGATGGTCTTGGTAACTGAACCCTTCGCTGGCCGGCAGCGCGGGCGTCATTTCTGTTCAGAAGTCGCAGGAACGTCGGGAAACGGTCGATCCGCCGATTTCGCCGGAGACTTGGAAGGCTGCGCGGTAGGCGGCGCCGGCAAAGTCAGCGGTCCTTTTTGACCGCAGGCCGGAAGTGCGATTGCAATGACAGCGGCGAGTATCGTTGCAGGCAATCGCATGCCGACGAATCTAACATGAGCGAATCCGAATTCCAGGTGTTGGCGGAGGCGACTCTGGCGGCCATCGAGCACGCGGTCGACGCGACCGATGCGGACATCGAAGCCTCACGCGCCGGCAACGTACTGACGCTCGAGCTCGGCAACGGCTCAAAGGTGATCATCAACAGCCAGGCGCCGATGCAGCAAATGTGGACCGCGGCCAAGAGCGGCGCGTTTCACTACGCGCGCACCGGCGACAAGTGGATCGATACGCGCGACGGCAG
>JBGSWX010000024.1:0-3027 GCA_041751695.1 Burkholderiaceae bacterium
CGAGCGCGCGGATGCGCCGGCCGAAGGCGGGATGCGTGACGTGGCGCAACTCGGCAGCGCGGACGAAGCTGCGTGTCTGTGCCAGCGCGACCCAATCCTCGAGCAGTTTGAAGTCCATCGGCGGCGTCAGGGCCGACGCTACGGGTCTAGGCAGATCGCACGCAGTTCGAGCTCGCAACTCTTACGCGCAGCGTAGAGCCGGTCCGGGGCATCTGAGGCGCCGCGGTTCATCGAGGAGGTCTGCGGTGCCAAGAGATGTACTCGTCGATCGGTGGAATCGACTCCCCTCTTGCGGATAGGTGGGCTTGACTTACAAACGGGGCTCGAGTAGCTCACGCTCAGCCGCGCTGCTCCACCACCGCTTCATGAGCGGTGGGGAACAGACACGGTGGTTCATTCGCGTAGGAGGTCGGCCAGCGAGCATCGATGCCGGTAATAGAAACTCTCACTGCGTGAGCCTCAACCGCCATCCCACCGTCACGTGCCGGTGCAAACCGGTGCGTCAGACTGATCGTGCATTGACGACATTCGAGCTGCCGCCAAGAAGTCCGTTGAGTGCGTTGATCTGCAAGCCTTTCGACGCAGGTTCGGCTCCCTTCGCTGTGCCGACGCCCACATTGACGACATTCTTGCCAGGACCGCACTTTCCCGTACCGGCGCGCACATTGACGCTCGGGGCACTATCGGCGGAACGCTCTGGGCCAGCGTTCACATTGACGACATTCTTGCCGCCACTCGACGCAGGAGCGGAGCCCGCCCCCAAGTGGCCTCTCGCAGTGACGACATTCGAGTTACCGCCAAGAACTCCATTGAGTACGTTGATCATGATCGACCTTTCCGTTAAGCCATCGAAGACGCGATCTACAGCACCGCAGCTAAGCCCAATTCACCTCAGCTGCAATCGCTGCCCCCACCGCCGGCATCCTTCGTGTTGGTGCCATCGGCTTGTTGTTGACTTTAGGGGGTAGAGACAGCGGAGCAACTACGCTGTCTCGTAGGGCTCGAACCTGCGGCTCTCACAACGGTACTTGCGGCAAGTCGAAAGCCACGGCCGATTGCAATTCGGCCCGGGTGACGAGCGTACCTTGCATCATCGAATGGTGCCGCTGCCATGCTGCAGCATCGAGAACCGGAGCAGAGCGGCACCGTGTACGCGACGGAAGTCTTGGTAGCCGCGTCGACTTGCTCTGCGCGCGTGTCGCGCACGCATTGCCGACGCCGCTGCAGCAACGCATTGCGCGGCGAAGTCGAACCATCGGCGGGGGTAGGCACCCCCGAACTGCAAGCGACATCGAGCCCACGAGTCCGCTATATCGAGGCCTCGCGGACTCGGCGAGCTGCCGGCGAAATTGAAACGATCGCCGCGCAGCAGACGCGGCGATCGCTTCTCGCGCGGCCGAATCAGGCAGCTCGCAACTGCGCAAGCGCGCTGTTTTGGCTAGCCCCACTCGCCCCGACCGCGAACGCCTGCTCCAGCCCCTGCTGCAGCCCCACGTGCGCGCCCTGCATGAGCTCATTCACGATCTGAGCCTGAGCTTGGGGAGGCAGCCCGGCGCCTGCATTCGGCGGCCGTCCTTGGGCGCCCATCTGTCCTTGGGCGCTTTGCGCGCCCATCTGCATGCCGAGCTGAAGCGCCAGCTCCAGCACCTGCTGCAGCCCCTCATGCGAGCCCAGCATGATTTCATTCATGACTTGAGCCTGGGCGCTGGGGGACAACCCCGCGCCGGCACTCGGCTGACCTCCTTGAGCCACCGGCTGAGGAAGACCGGGGCGCTGCGTAGACTGCGCCCCAGCCGAACCCGGCATAGTGACAGCGCGAAGATCCTGACCGGCCCCCTGCCTACCTTGCGCAGTCTGCAACGCGGCATTCATGCCAGTGGATACGGCATCCTTCACCATAGCGACGACCTGCCCTTTGATCCCGCCGGCGGTGTTGGCCTGCGCAGGAGCAACGCCGCGCGTCAAGCCGCCTCCTGCTTGGGCAACATTCATGTTGGCCCCACGTGTTGGGTTAAGTGCATGAACCATGATTCGTCTTTCCGTTAAAGCCATCGAAGACCGATTCGCAGCATTGCAGGTGAGCCAAAATTCGCTCACCAGCAATCGTTGCGGCCCCACCGTCAGCCCGCCTTGTCGTGCCATCGGCTTGCTTTCAACTCTAGAGAGTGCAGACGGCGGAGCAACTACGCTGTTCCGTAGGAGCCGCGCGGCGCGGTGATCCTACGAGTTCCCGTAGTGGTGTCGAGCCGTCGAATGATTTGATATCGAGGTGTCGAAGTCCGCTTGGCCGCCTCGCTCGGCGCGAGTTGCTACGCGGTTCGAAGGACCTGGAGAAGCGATGTCACCAGCTTTCAAAGTTGGCGCCACGACCGCCCTGAACCCGCCGGCTGCGGGGGCGCCGCCAAACGGGGCGCAGCCACCGCTCGCGCAGCAGTTGGCGCGCTCGACGCTGCCTGTCGCACACAGACAGCCGGCGCACGGCCCAGGCGATGCGCTGAACACGGGCGAGCTGCCGCGTCAAGGCAGTTCCGTCCTCGCGGCGCATCTGCCACAAGCGCTGGCGGCGGCTTTACCGCGGGCCGATACCCTGGAGCTGCGGCAGGATGTGGCGTCTGCACGGATGGCCGATCAAGCGGTCAACGAGTTTGTCGATGCGCGAACCAATACCGTCGCGTCGGTCGGCGCTTCCAGTGCGCTTCGCCCATCCAAAGAACTGCAGCGGCTGATCGACGAATCGCAAGCTCGACGCGATGATCTGGGACAAACGATTGCCGCAGACTTGCGCGCTCGGTTCGAAGGCGGAGCGACGGTGCAGCAGCTGAGTGATCGCGCCGACGAGATCGCCGCTTTCCTGCCCACCGGCGATCCCCGCTACCGAGCGCTGCTCGATGAGGCGCGCGCGGGCGTGCTGATCGAACAGGCGGAATACCTGGATGACGGGGTTTACGACCGCGCGAGCGCGGCGGCCGACGCCGGCCGCGCTCTGGCGACCGACGCGTATATCGAGATCCGCGGCGGCAGAGACCG
>JBGSWX010000025.1:0-5865 GCA_041751695.1 Burkholderiaceae bacterium
GCTCGGCGAAAGCGTGGCGATCTGCGAGCAGATCGGCGATCCCGCCACCAGCAAGGGACCGGTCGAGCGCAAAGTCGTACGCGTCGTCACGCCGGGCACGCTCACCGACACTTCGCTGCTGAACGACAAATCGAACGCGGCGTTACTGGCGCTGGCGCCGCCAACCCCCCGCAATGGCGCGATCGGGCTGGCGTGGCTCACGATGTCATCGGGCGAATTGCGAGCGGCGAGCATTCCAGCCGCGCAGCTCGCATCCGAGCTTGCTCGCATCGATCCGTCGGAGATTCTGATCGCCGAGAGTTGGAGCGATGCGCTGCACGCACTGATCGATGCGCTGCCGTGCACCGCGCAAGCGCGCCCCGATTGGCACTTCGACCCGGCGCGCGGCGAAGCGCTGTTGAAGGAGCAACTGCAGGTGGCGACGCTCGATGCATTCGGCGTCGCCGATGCGCCGGAAATTCTCGCTGCCTGCGCAGCATTGCTCGACTACGCGCGCACGACGCAGGGCAGCCGGCTACCGCACATTGCATCGCTGAAGCGTGAATCGATCTCGGACTTCATCGCGCTCGATCCGGTTACGCGCCGCAACCTGGAGATCACCGAGACGCTGCGCGGCGACGATGGGGCAACGTTGTTTAATCTGCTCGACCATTGCGCAACGACGATGGGTAGTCGTCGCCTCCGGCACTGGCTGCATCATCCGCTGCGCGATCGCGCTGAACCTGCCAGGCGGCATGAAAGCATCGAAGAGCTATCGGCGAGCGAGACGCTGCGGCAGCGTCTGACGGCAGAACTCACCGAAGTCCCGGATCTGGAACGCATCGCGACGCGCATCGCCTTGAGCTCGGTGCGTCCGCGCGAGCTGGCGGCGCTACACGAGGCGTTGCCGCACATCGTGAGCACTGCATCGTTGCTCATCGACGCCACCGCACCGTGGTCGGCAGTACTGCGGCAGCAATTGACCATCCCGGAGGATCTCAGCACGATCCTGAGACAAGCCCTCCTCGCCGAACCCGCTTACGCGGTGCGAGACGGCGACGTCGTCGCGGCCGGATTCGACGCCGAACTCGACGAACTGCGCGCGCTGCGCGATCACACCGGGCAGTTCCTCGTCGACCTTGAAGTGCGCGAGCGAGCCCGCACCGGCATTAGCAACCTGCGCGTCGAATACAACCGCGTGCACGGCTTCTACATCGAAGTGACGCACGGGCAAACGGCCAAAGTGCCCGACGACTACCGCCGTCGCCAGACATTGAAGAACGCCGAGCGCTACATCACACCCGAGTTGAAGGCATTCGAAGACAAGGCACTTTCGGCGCGAGAACGCGCTCTGGCACGCGAGAAAGTGCTGTACGAAGAGATCGTGATCAGAATCGCGCAGCACATAGTGCAGCTGCAGCGCTGCGCCGACGCATTGGCATCGATCGATGCCCTGCTCGCGCTGGCCCATCATGCCGAGCGCGCACGCTGGGTACGGCCGCAATTGGTCGACAGCCCGCAAATCGACATCCGCGACGCGCGCCACGCCGTCGTCGAGCGCGAGTGCGAAACCTATGTGCCCAACGACTGCACGTTGCAGCCCGGCCGCCGACTGCTAATCATTACCGGCCCGAACATGGGCGGCAAGTCCACCTACATGCGCTCGATCGCGCTGATCACGCTGTTGGCCTACGCCGGCAGCTACGTTCCCGCAAGTTCAGCAACGCTCGGGCCGATCGACAGCATCCAGACCCGCATCGGCGCCGACGACGACCTGGCTCGAGGGCGCTCAACCTTCATGGTCGAGATGACCGAAGCCGCCGCAATCCTGAACGCTGCGACCGAAAACAGCCTGGTGCTGATGGACGAAATTGGCCGCGGCACCTCAACGTTCGACGGCCTGGCACTCGCCGCTTCGATCGCGCGCGAGCTGGTCGAGAAAAATTGTGCGATGACGCTGTTTGCGACTCACTACTTCGAGCTGACGCAACTGGCCGAGCAACATCCAGAGATCGCCAACGTTCACGTGGCTGCGACGGAAGCCAATGGCAAGGTCGTGTTCCTGCACGAAGTGCGTGACGGGCCGGCGAATCAGAGTTACGGGCTGGCGGTGGCGCAATTAGCTGGCGTGTCAAGCGGAGTGGTCAAGCGCGCACGATCGCTGCTGACACAGCTGCAAGAACGCGCAGTCGGAACTCGCCCGCAATTGGATCTCTTCGCTACTTCACACGAAACGTCGGCGACAATAGGCGAGACTATCGATCCTCTACGCGATCGGCTGCAATCACTTGATCTTGATGGGATGTCGCCCCGTGACGCGCACGAAGCGCTGGAGAGCCTTCAGCGAATGCTTCGCGGAAGTTAGAAACCCAAGCGGCTACAGCGAAAACGTGTCCGGTGATTCAGGCCGAGCCGCGGCGCTGTGCCCTTTCTTGCTTGCGCGGTCGACTTCGCTAGACCCAGATGAAGTCCGCAAACCGGCAAGCGGTTGAGACCGGCCTAAAAGAATTTGAAGGAACGCCGATCGTTGGACCGGCAGAGGCAATCCGCCTGATTACTTCGAGAACGCTCGCGTGAGCTTACGGTAGTGTTCGGGACAGTGAGCGAAGAGGTGTCGAGATCAATGCCTTCGTCGCCCAACTGCTCGATGAGCATCGGCGCGCGGCATGACGACGGATAAGATAGGTAGTCACAAAGTGTGACCACCTTACATCACACGTAATGATTTATCGCGCTGGAACTCGCCCAAGACGGGAACGCCTCTCGCAAAGTGACGTGTCTTCCTTCAGTTTGCGATACTTTTCTTGAGTTGAAAGCAAGAAAGCTTTGTCGTCAGAGTCTCGAACCTGCTTGGCTAGTCGTGACAGCGACTCCGCCGCAGAAGGATCACACATTAAAGAGAGAGCAACGACTGCTGCTCGATAATGGTTGGAACCTTGAGTAGCCCTATTGGCAAGGAAAGCCGTTGTTTCAGCATCATCGATGAAAGCGATTGCAGAGACTGCGCGCATAGACGCCGGCCAGCTATTTCCTGCTGCAATCTCTCGAAGAACTGATCGAATCGTCTCGCGCTCCTGCGGTTCTAGCTCCCAAGCACCATTCGCCACCGCTTGCACCAACACATCCGCGAGTGAGACGGTCACTAAATCACGGTCAGTTTGTGTTGCGTATACCTTCAGCGTCGTCGGATGATTGCGCCACGCGTTAGCCACCGCCTGAATATCTCGTTGTGGAAATCCTTTGGTTTTCACAGCGTCTAAAGCTTCCACTGCGCTTCCAACATCGCCCAACAAAAGCATTTCATCAAGAGATTTCGTATCGCTGGAAACCTGAGGCCGCGCCGCACCGCTGCTCGGTTGATTCTCATTGCGAACACAACCAGACAAACTCGCCACAGTTACCAGTAACACGGCGGCCAATGAGGCAATACAACGGCTCATTTTTCTACTTACCAAATCCGAAAGCGCTTCTGAACAATGTAGTTAAGACGGCTGTCAATTTCTATCCAATCGCCTGGCCTGAATAACGTGTCGACTGGATTTCCATAGTCGATACGCTCGCGTGTATTGCCGCACTCATCTGTTTCCATCCGCCTACACCAAGCCTGAATCTTTTGCCAGACCTCTGTGGCTTGTAGCTCTCGCTGCCGCTGAAGTTGGTGCAGTGCTATCCAAATCTCAAAAATGTCAGGCTTCACGGGAGGCCGTTGCGTACGGCCGCTACGCGGATCAGGTGTGTCGCCGCCTAGCTTGGGGCTCCCAAAAAAGACCGTCGGCAAGTACTCGGCCCAAAGTACTTCGGTGGTCGTCTTATTTACTGTCTTATCCCAAGTGCTCAAAATTCGGCTAGAACACCCAGGTATCGATGCCATGAGGCCCAGAAAATCCGAGAAGCTAAGCGGGTTGCCTCCGACGTACAGGTAGGTATTCACGCCGCCGTAAAGCCCAATTGGATCACTTTGCACGTACCTGCCCGTCGTTGACTCATAGTCCCGATGGTGGTTGTAATGATGATTCGTTTCGCTATCGAAGTACTGTCCGGGGAAGCGCAAGTTGTAGTTGTAGGCGCCCAAGGCTTGCGGGTTTTCATTAGCCAGCGTGTCGCCATACGGCGCACTGTCCCAACTCCAGCGCTTCTGGCGCGATGCATTCGTGATCAGCCGTGGCGTGGCCAGATGATCGGTCTCAACGTAGCTGGTCGTAGTCGAAGCCGGCGTGGTGGAGGTGCCGCTGTAGGTATAAGTGATCGCGGCGATCGGCCGGTCTTCCAGCCACACGTGTTCGACTCTGGCTCGTCCGAGGTTGTCGTACTCCCCGATCAGGTGGGCAGCTTCGTCATACACAAAGATGCGCGTGCCTTGCGGTACCACCGTGCTGGGTCCAGTCTTCCTGACCCGCAGGTTGATGCCGTTGATCAGGTAGTTAAACGTCTGCGTAGTGGCACCGTTGATGATGCGCACCTGGTTCATCCGCCCGCGCTGGTTGTAGGCGTAGGTGATGCGCCCATCACCGGTACGGTTACCGGCGGCATCGAAGCTGTAGCCGATACCCAGGTTGCTGATGCCGGTCAGGCGGTTGCTGGCCGGATCGATGTTGTAGGTGTAATTGGTCGGGGTGCCACTTACCACATCGGCCTTGGCCAGGAGGTTGCCGCTCAGGTCGTAGGCAAAGCTCTGGCTTCTGCCGGTGGTAGCAAAGCCGGTGACGCGATCCAGGTTGTCGTAGCCGAAGCTGCGATCGGTGGCGGTCTGACTACTGGTGATGCCGGTGATGCGATTGGCGGCATCCCAGGCCACGGTGTGGGCGATACCGCCCAGCGTGTAGCTGACGAGCCTGCCGTCTTGGTCAAGACTGCTGCTCCAGGCTTGGCCATTACCGAGGGTGAAGCTCTTGGCGCCGCCGAACGGGTGATAGGTGATGCTGCCCGCGGCGGGGGCGCCGTTGATCGCAATGGTTTCCAGATCCTTGCTGGCGGCGCCATAGATATAGGTGATCAGCTTGCCCGAGGGATAGGTCGCCGAGATGAGCTGGCCGGTGGTGGGGTTGTAGCTGTAGGTCAGTTGATGGGTTCTGGCACTGGTGCCGCTGCCGATGGTCTGGGACTTGCTGGCCACGCGGCCCATCGTTGTGTAGCTCCAGCTGGTGGTGATCGGACCCGGATCGGTCATGCTGGTTAGACGGCCAACGCCGTTGGCACCTTGGTCGTAGACGTAGGTGCTGATGGTGCCGTCGCCGTAGCGGGCCTGAGTCAGACGATGCAACGCGTCGTAGGTGTAGGTGGTGGTGCGGTTTCTGGCATCACGGCTGGTGAGCACATTGCCGGCGGCATCGAAGGTGCGGCTGGTGATGCCGGTGTCGGGTGAGGTCTGGGTGGTGACGTTGCTTAAGCCGGTAACGCTGTAGTCGGTGGCGAGGTTGCGCGGGTCGATCACGCGCGTGAGGTCATCGCGGCCGTTCAGCTCGAGCTGGATCACCGGGTTCGGTTGCAGCGCCGCCGGTGGCGGCTGGGTGATGCGGCGTAGGCGATCGAGGGTGTCATAGGTCTGGGTGGTGACGCGGTTTAAGCCATCAACCGTGCTGGTCAGGTTGCCGTTGGCGTCGTAGAAGTATTGAGTGGCGGGACGGTTCTGAGCGAAGGAAGCGCTGCAAATAGCCAGCGCGCTCAGCAGAAGACCGTTAAGGAGATGATGCAGCGTGTGGTTCTGGTTCATCGGTGTTCTCCAGTTTCTGTCTTACTGCACTGCCTATTGCACTGCTCCCGTCACCTGCTGCACTCGATTAAGCGCATCAATCACTCGAGCGATGTTGCCCACCAGCACACCACCCGGATCCTTCATCTGCTCCGCTGTTCGATTGCCCATCGCATCTAACGTGTAGTCAATCCGGT
>JBGSWX010000026.1:0-3497 GCA_041751695.1 Burkholderiaceae bacterium
GAAAAGGGATCCCTTTGCGGCCAGGATGCCGAGACTGACTCCCGTCACCGCACCCGATGCGTTGCCGAAGCTCACCATCAACCCGCGCGGTTGCAGGCTGTCGAGCGAGCCTTCCCATGTGGTCTTGCCGACGCCGTCGTACACGACCGGCACCTTGGCGCCGCCGGTCAATGCAGCCACGCGCTCGGCGAAATTTTCTTTCGAGTAGTCGATCGTCTGCCACGCGCCGTTCTTCTTCGCGAGCGCAGCTTTCTCAGGCGAGCTGACGGTGCCGATCAATCGCACGCCGAGAGCACGCGCCCACTGGCAGGCGATCAGGCCGACGCCGCCGGCGGCGGCGTGAAACAGGATCGTCTCG
Organism: Burkholderiaceae bacterium; assembly: GCA_041751695.1. Classification (GTDB taxonomy): domain Bacteria; phylum Pseudomonadota; class Gammaproteobacteria; order Burkholderiales; family Burkholderiaceae_F; genus JACCZX01. The sequence continues at coordinate 359 of JBGSWX010000026.1, forward strand.
TTGCCTTGCAGCCGATAGGTCTGACGAAATAAATATTGCACCGTCAGGCCTTTGAGCATTACCGCCGCGCCCTGCTCGAAGCTGATCGCATTCGGCAGCTTGACGACGGTGGCCGCCGGCATCGTGCGCAGCTCGGCATAGGCGCCGATCGGACCCTGCGGATACGCCACACGGTCGCCTTCCTTCAGGCCGCGCACGTCGGAGCCCGCAGCTTCAACCACGCCGGCGCCCTCGAATCCAAGGCCGTGCGGCAGCGTGTTGGCATACAAGCCGGTCCGATAGTAGATATCGATGAAGTTCAGGCCGATCGCGTGCTGGCGGATTCGCACGTCGCCCGGCCCGGGGTCGGGCACGTCGGCCTCGAACAGTTCGACTACTTCAGGACCGCCGTGCGAGCGGATCACGATCGACTTCGACTTCATGTTTCCTCCTTGGACGCCGGAACCTTGCCGGCGCGCGTCAACACATAAATCCCGCCCAGAACCAGCGCAGTACCTGCCACTTGCCAGATCGTCACCGGCTCGCCGAGGAAAAGATACGCCAGTGCAATCGTCGACACCGGGCCGATCATCGAAGCCATCGACGCACGGCTGGCGCCGATGCGCTCGATCGCGAGCATCGTGAAGAACACCGGCAGCACGGTGCACAGCGCCGCATTCAATACCGACAGCCAGTACACCTCGGACGGCTGGCGCAGCGCCGACAACGGATTCAACACGGCGAACTGCGCGAACACCGCGACACTGGATACGCACATCGCGTACGCGGTGAGCCGGATCGCACCGAGCTTACGCACCAGCTCGCCCGAGATGATCATATACACCGCATAACAAACCGCGGCGGCAAACACCAGCGCCGAGCCAAGCACGACCTGCCCGCCTTCGAAGCTGACGTCGTGCCAGAACACGAGCACGATGCCGCTGTAGGCGAGCGCCAGCGCACCCCATTCGTAGCGGCCAAACCGCTTGCGCAACACGAGCGCGGAAAGCAAGACGACGAAGGTCGGGCTTAGATACAGAATCAACCGTTCGAGCGCCGCGGTGATGTACTGCAGTCCCAGAAAGTCAAGATAGCTCGCCGCGTAGTAGCCGAGCAACCCGATTACGATCAACCGCGCATGATCGCGGCGCGTCAGAGGCGCGGCACCGCGCGACGACCAGATCAATGCAGCCACAAAAAACGGCACGGAAAAAATCATGCGCAATGCGAGCAGTGTCGCCGCATCCACGCCATGACGGTACGCAAGCTTGATGACGATCGCCTTGGCCGAAAACATGATGCTGCCGACAATGGCCAGCGTCAGGCCGGCCGCGAATGCACTTCGCGCAGTTAATTGCACACTTGATTGCACGAGACGATTCTACGGTTCGTCCGGAGCACGCTGCCGGCCACGGCTTTAAATCGACACTTCGCGCATCACGCGCTGACATCGCCCGATGGGTTGTTATTCTTCGCGGCACATGAGACCGGCTCGATTGACACCGTACGTAGTACTCGCTGCAGTCGCTCTTGCTTCGTGTCGTTCATCGACCCCCGAAGAAGCGAAGCTCGAAGCGTGTCGCATTCCGGGGATCGAGCGCGAAATAAAGTGCGGCGTCGTCCGCATGCCCGAAGACCCGGATTCGCCATCGAGCCGGACGATCGACGTGCGATACGCCGTCGTTCCTGCGGTGGCGCGCAACAAACAACCCGATCCGATCTTCGTCTTCGCAGGCGGCCCCGGGCAGGCGGCGACGCGCGTTGCGCGACAGGTGATGCCGGTGCTGGCCGAGCTGAACGCGCGGCGCGATCTTGTCTTCATCGACCAACGTGGAACCGGGCGCTCCAATGCTCTCGAGTGCGACGTTGATGAGAGCTCGCTGACATCCGCGCTCGAGCCTGCGCACCAGATTGCGCGCCTGCGCCCGTGCCTGAAGACGCTGCCGGCGGATTTGCGGCAGTACGCGACATGGATCGCCGTGCGCGACTTCGACGCGATACGCGCGCAGCTGGGCGCCGAGAAAATCAATCTATGGGGGGCGTCGTACGGCACGCGAGCCGCGCTCGAATACATGCGGCAGTATCCCGAGCGTGTGCGAACGGCGGTGCTCGACGGCGTTGCGCCGCCCGACGTGGCATTGCCGGTCTCGTTCGCACTCGACGCCGAGGCCGCGTTGAAGGCGCTCGGCGTGGCGTGCGCGCGTGACGAACAATGCCGCACTCGATATCCGGATTTCGATGAACGGATTTCGGCGCTGTTCAAGCGCGCCGAAAGCGGCATCGACATTCGCGTGCCGCATCCGCTGACCGGTGCCACCGAGTCGCTCCGGCTCGATCGCAAGATGCTGGCTTCGCTGCTGCGTGTGCCGTTGTACGTGCCGCAGTTGTCCTCCGTGCTTCCCTATGCATTGGCGGAAGCGGGCCGCGGCGACTTCACCGCGTTGATCGCGTTAAGTGCCGCGCTGAGTGGCGGCATTCGCGAGAACTTCGCCGTCGGCATGCACTTCGCAGTCATTTGCGCCGAAGACATGCCGCGCATCGAAGCTGCCGCAGCCGCGCAGGCGAGCGCAACGCGGTTCGGCTCGGCGTTTGCCGACGTGTATCGACAGGCTTGCGGCATCGTGCCTTCGCGCGCGGTGCCACGCGAGTTCTATGCGGTGTCGGCGACCAAGGTGCCAGTGCTGATTTTCTCCGGCGGGCTCGATCCCGCCACGCCGCCGCGCCACGGCGATGCGGTTGCGCAGCAGCTCGGCAACGCAAAGCATGTGGTTGCACCGAACCTCGGACACGGAATCAGCGCACAAGGGTGTGCGCCGATGCTGGTGTCGCGCTTCGTGCGCGATGCGTCGTTCGAGCGCATCGACGGCGACTGCCTGGCACGCATTCCCGCGCCGCACTTCTTTGTTGCCATCGACCCCGCGGCTGCGCCGCGAATCAAGCCTTAATTCGCCCGGCCGTGATCGAAGTCCATGATTGAAGTCAATGAGCTCGCGAAATCCTTCGACGCCAAAATCGACGGCAAGCGCACGCGCGTAACCGCCGTCGAAAACGTGTCATTCGTTGCGCAAGACGGACGCATCACCGCCCTTCTCGGACCCAACGGTGCCGGCAAGACGACCACGCTGCGCATCATCGGCACGCTGGTGCGCGCCGATCGCGG
>JBGSWX010000027.1:0-1704 GCA_041751695.1 Burkholderiaceae bacterium
TTGTCGCTCACGTACGACGAGGAAACGACGTTCTTCGGCGTGCGCGACCTGCTGGCCGATCTCGCGGAGCGCGGCATTCGCCCGGCCGGCTGCATCATCGGCGAGCCAACCGACATGCGTGCCATCGTGGCTCACAAGGGCAAGCGCGATCTGTGTTGCTGCGTGCGCGGCCGCGAGGGCCATTCGTCGCTCACGCCGGAAGGCGTCAATGCGATCGAGTTTGCCGCAAAACTGGTGGCCTTCATTCGCCAGACGGCCGACCGCCTGTCGCGCGACGAGCCGCGCGACGCGCGCTTTGCGGTGCCGTACACAACGCTGCAAACGGGGTTGATCAAGGGCGGAATCGCAGTCAACGTCATTCCTCGCGATTGCGAGTTCACATTTGAGATGCGCAATCTGCCGGCCACGTCGACCGACGAGCTGACGAACGCCATCGTCCAATACGCTGAACGCGAGCTGCTGCCGGAAATGCGAAGTGTCGCCAGCGATGCCGCCATCGCGTTTGATTGCGGCATGGATCTACCGGCCTTCGGCATCGCGCCCGAGCATCCGCTGGTGCGCTGGGCGCAGCAGGTGGCACGCACTTCGCATCTCGGGACCGGCGCGGTCGGCTTTGCCACCGAGGCCAGCATGTTTTCGAAAGCCGGAATTCCGACCGTGGTGATCGGCCCGGGCAGCATCGACCAGGCGCACAAGCCCGACGAATACATCAGCTACGAGCAGGTTGCCGCGTGCGAGGAGTTTTTCACACGGCTAGTGGCCGAGCCGATGCCGAGCTAGCGCATGAGCGCCGCTGATACGGTTGTGCGCGCCGCATGCCCGCACGATTGTCCTGATACGTGCGCGATGCTGGTCACCGTGCGCGAAGAGGAAGGCCGCAAGGTCGCGGTGAAGGTGGCCGGCGATCCGACCCATCCGACGACCGCCGGCACGTTGTGCAACAAGGTCTCGCGCTATCTGGAGCGCACCTATCACGCAGACCGCGTGCTGCACCCGTTAAGGCGTGTCGGCGCGAAGGGCGCAGGCTTGTTTACCCGAGTCTCGTGGGACGAAGCGCTGCGCGACATCGCGGCGCGTTTGGAAGAAATCGCTCGGCGTGACCCGCAGCGCATCGTGCCGTACAGCTACGCCGGCACGATGGGGCTGGTGCAGGGCGAAGGCATGGCCGCGCGGTTCTTTCACAAGCTCGGCGCGAGCTTTCTCGACCGCACTATCTGCGCCACCGCCGGCGGCGAAGCGCTCGCATACACGGTCGGCTCGAAGATCGGCACCGACATCGAACAGTTTCAGAACAGCAAGCTGATCGTCTTCTGGGGCTGCAACGCGATCGGGTCCAATCTGCATTTGTGGAGCCGCGCGCAGGAGGCGAAGCGCCGCGGCGCCAAGCTGATCGCAATCGATCCGTATCGCTCGCTGACCGCCGAAAAGTGCGACCAGCACATTGCGCTGATGCCCGGCACCGACGCTGCCTTCGCGCTCGGTGTGATGCACGTGATGATGCGCGAGGGCTGGCTCGATAGCGATTACATCGAGCGCTACACGTTGGGTTACGACGATCTTGCACGGCGTGCTGAAGAGTTCGATCCGCAGCGCGTCGCGTCGATCTGCGGCGTTAGCGCGGCCGAGGTGGAGGACTTCACGCGCGACTACTGGCAGATCCGGCCGGGGGTGATTCGCGTCAACTACGGCATGCAGCGCGCGCGC
>JBGSWX010000028.1:0-1763 GCA_041751695.1 Burkholderiaceae bacterium
GCTCACTATTGGCTGAGCGAGCCCATCGTCGAGCAGGGCAGCATGAATGGCCGCTTCGCCAGTGTGCTGGATAGAAAACGCATCGGCCGTGCACGGGCGTGGATCTGGCTGCGTTTCCGATGGGACCGCTGGCGACGGCGGACGCTAAGCCGCGTTCCACGCAGCGAACTCATCGACGACATCTCCGTGGCGCAGCCCAAGGTGCGTCGAGATCAATGGGCGCTCGCAGGCGCGCGTGCCGGCGCCGCGCTGATGGCGATCGGCAGCTTCACCGGCGCCGCAGTGGCCAACGTGGGTGCTGCCGTCATGCTGGTGGCGTTTTTGGCAGCGCCATCTTGTGCGCAGCGCGTTGCACGTGCCTGGCGTCAGCCGTTGGGCCAGGCCGCCGTCGTGTTTCTGTTGGTCGTGCTGCTTGCGACGACCTGGAGCACAGCGCCATTTCTGACGGCGCTGAAAGCGTGGACCGGTTGGCGCCACTTTCTGCTGCTGTTCATAGCGCTCGCGATTTTCGACACGCGTTCGGCAAAGCTCGGGTTCGCGGCGCTGTTTGTTTTCTTCGCGAGCGCAGCGTCCATCGCTTCGTTTCTGAACTTCGATTTCGGTGCGGCACAGGCGCTGTCGGACGTGGCGGGCGGGATCATCTTGCGAAATCACGTCACGCAAGGCATGGCGCTGACCACCGGCGCGCTGCTCGCGCTCGTGCTGCTGACGCACGCACGGCGCGGTTCGTGGCAGCAATGGGCGTGCGGTGCGGCAGCGATGCTGATGGTTGCCAACGTCGTATTCGTGGCGTACGGCCGCAGCGGGTACCTGGTTCTTGCGATCACATCGACGGCAGTTGCCTTCGGCTTATGGCGCGGCCGCGCCCGCGGCGTCGCGCTGGCGGCACTGGTCGTGCTGACACTCGCAGCAGTGCAGTTTTCACCGCTGATCAACCAGCGGTTCGAGCAGGGCGTGCAGGAAATGACGCAGGCGGACACCGGCCAGCTGACGTCGATGGGCATACGCAGGGTCATGTGGGAGACCGCCGCGGCGGTGGCTCGCGAGGCACCGTTGCTGGGCCACGGATTGGGCTCGTTTGGCGAGGAGTATCGGCGCGTGGTGACTGCGCGTTACACGGGTTGGCAGGCAACGCTTACCGAGGATCCTCACAACCAGTATCTGTTGATCCTGGCCGAGACAGGCTTGCTGGGAATGGCGGCATTTGCATGGCTTTTGTTTTCAACATTGCGGCAACCGGTGCGCGGGCCGTTTCGATTGATCGGTATTGCGTTGTTGCTGGCGTGGTGCGTAACGAGTCTGTTCAGCTCGCATTTTCACACGTTCAACGAGGGGCATTTGATTGCCATCATGCTCGGGGTGTGCCTCGCGCGCGAGCGCGTGACGCGCGATCACGCGCCCAATGCTGCATCGACGGCAGTGCGGACCTCTTCGTAAGCAGGCCAGCCGCGGCTGGAACCGACCAGCGTTGCATTGCTCCCCCACGGCCGTGTTTTTTCCGGCTCGGTGACGCCGAACACGCTGATCAAGCGCGCACCGACCGCTGTGGCGAGATGCCCCGGGCCGCTGTCGTTGGCGACCACCAGGCGTGCGCCTGCGAGCACGGCCGCAAACGTGGCGACATCCGATTCGGGCAGCACGATCGCGCCTGGCAACGCGCTGCGCACAGTCGCGGACTCATGGGGGCCCGGCATCGCAACCACGGCCACGCCGCTGGCAAGCAGCTCGCGAGCCAGGCGCGTAAATCCGTTCCATGCCTTGCC
>JBGSWX010000029.1:0-2320 GCA_041751695.1 Burkholderiaceae bacterium
ACCGAGCTGAACGCCGACGGTCTTGTTCAAATCGTCGCCTTCAAGCGTTTGGCCTTTGATCACGAAAACCAGCCGGTCGCCGTCGTCGAGCCGGCTTGCCACTTCGTAAAACTGGGAAGGAGGCGCGTCCGTGTACTCGGGTGCGAGGCGGTCGGCGTACCAGTCGGGCCGGAACAATGTAAACGTGGCAACAAGCAGGAGGACGATTTCCCACCAGCGGCACTTGGTACGGAACCAGCCGAGCGTGGCGGCGGCAAATGTCAGCGATGCGATCGTTGCCATGACGCCGACCAGGGCGGCCTCGGCCCAACCGTGCACGTCGATCAGCAACAGCGCGGGATTGAAGATCCAGATGAACGGCAACACGACAGTGCGCACGGCGTACACCGTGCCTTGAACGCCGACCTGGATCGGATCTTCTTTCGCAATCGCGGCCGCCGCGAAACTGGCGAGTCCCACCGGCGGTGTGATGTCGCCCATGATCCCGTAGTAGAAAACGAACAAGTGCACCGCGATCAGCGAAATCACTAACCCGGATTGCGCGCCGAGCTCGACGATCACCGGCGCCATCAGCGTTGCCACGAGGATATAGTTGGCGGTGGTCGGCACGCCCAAGCCAAGCACCAGACAGACAAACGCCGTGAACAGCAGCATCACGAACACATTACCTTGCGACACGAACTCGACGAAGTCGGTCATGCGCAGTCCAAGTCCGGTCAAGGTGATGGCGCCGACGATGATGCCGGCGCAACCGGTGGCGATCGCAATGCCGATCATGTTGCGCGCGCCGCCGTCGCAGCCGGCGATCACGTCGCCGAATCCACGCCTGGCTTGTGCGCCGACATCCTTGCTGCCGCGAAACAGCGCCGTCAGCGGCCGCTGTGTCGCCATCAACGTGATCTGCGCCACGATCGCATAGAAAGCGGACAGTCCCGGCGAGAGTTCCTCGACCATCAGGGCCCACAGCAGCACACCGATCGGTATCAGGAAGTGCAAACCGGCTTTGACCGTCGGCCAGGCAGGTGGCAGCACCGGGTTCTCGACATCAACGTCGATCGGCAGATCGGGTTCGCGCGCCGCGACCCACACGCTTGCGATGTAACCGGCAATCAGCAGCGCGCCGAGGATCCACGGCGCAGCATCGCCCAACAGCGCCTGCGTGCCGATCGCGATGTAATAGATCGCCCCGCATGCAGCAATGGTGCCTGCCAAGCCGAGTCCCCAAGATAACAGCGCCGCACTGGCAGTGCGGTCGCGCACGCGTGCGATCGGCTCCATGCCGAGCTTCAGCGCTTCCAGATGCACGATGTAGAACAGCGCGATGTAGCTGATCACCGCCGGTACAAAAGCGTGCCGAATGATCTCCGCATAGGAAATGCCGACGTACTCGACCATCAGGAACGCCGCGGCGCCCATCACCGGCGGCATGATCTGGCCATTGACCGACGACGATGTCTCGATCGCAGCGGCCTTGACGCCGCCGTAGCCGGCTTTCTTCATCAAGGGAATGGTGAAGATACCGCCCGAGACGACGTTGCTTACCGACGAGCCCGAGATCAGCCCGTTCAGCGCCGACGAAACGACCGCTACCTTGGCCGGGCCACCGCGCATGTGGCCGAGCAGCGCGAGGCTCACCTGCATCATGTAATTGCCGCCACCGGCGCGGTCGAGCAACGTGCCGAACAAGACGAACACGAAGATGAACGACACCGACACGCCGAGTGCGATGCCGTACACGCCTTCGGTAACCAGCCACATGTGCGAGATCGTGCGTGGTATCGACGCGCCCTTGTGCGCGATGACGTCGGGCAGGTACGCGCCGAACAGCACATAGCCAAGAAAGATCGTGGCTAACACGGCCATCGGCAGCCCGACCGCACGCCGGGTGGCTTCCAGCAACATCAGAATGCCGACCACGCCGACGACGACGTCGAATTCGGTAGGAGCAGCCGGACGCGTCGCGAGCTCGCGGTAGAACAGAAACAGATAAGCGCCGCAAAAAGCCGCAACGGCAGCAAAGATCCAGTCGAGCGCCGGCACTCGATCGCGCGGCGAGCGCTTGCTCGCGGGAAATGCGAGGAACGCTAGAAACAGGCCTATCGCCAGATGGATCGAGCGCGCCTCGGTATCAAGGAACACGCCGAAACGCAGCGCGAACGGCAGCGGTGAGGCGTACCAAAGCTGAAACAACACCCACGCCAAGCCAACGGCGAGCATCACTTTGCCGTGAAAGCCTTGCGTAGTTCGCCCGCCGAGGTCGGCGTCTACGACTAGTTGCTTGATGGCGTCTTCGCCTATCTGCATTTCGGCGGTTGGCGCG
>JBGSWX010000030.1:0-3071 GCA_041751695.1 Burkholderiaceae bacterium
ACTCGAACTCGTCGAGCCCGCGTTGTATTTCCGAACTTCGCCCGGCGCGCCCGAACGGTTCGCTGACGCGATCGTATCCTGCTTTGGTTCTACTTGAAGACACCCAGGGCGCGCAGGATAAAGATCAACAGCGCCGCGCCAGCCACCGCGATCAGGAACCGCAGGATTCCGCCGCTGGCCGTAATGCCGGCCATTCCCGCCAGCCAGTAGCCCAATACGGAACCCGCGATACCCACCAGCACGTTTGCGATGATGCCCATCTGGCCGCTCGTCTTCATGAAGATGCTGGCAAGCCAGCCGACGATTCCGCCGATGATCAAAGTAATAAGCCATTCCATGTTCATCTCCCCTAGCTACGTGACGGGACCATGCTACGCCTTCCCGCCAGCCGCCGCCCTTTGGGTCAGATCGTGCGGGCGTCCAGGGGGCTGCGCACACCCCGTCCTCCCCGATTGAGAACGTGGGTGTAGATCATCGTCGTCTTTACGTCCGCGTGGCCGAGGAGTTCCTGCACTGTGCGGATGTCGTAACCGTCCTCGAGCAGGTGGGTCGCGAAGCAGTGGCGGAGCGTGTGGCAACTTGCCGGCTTCTCGATTCCTGCAGCCCTGATCGCATCCTTGACAGCACGTTGGACGTTTTGCGGCAGCAGATGAAATCGTGCGTATTCGCCTGAGTACGAGTCGCGGCAGAAGGTCTTCGCGGGAAACAGCCACTGCCATGGCCACGACGTCGCAGCACTCGGATACTTTCGGCGAAGCGCAAATGGCAACTCGACGCCGGGCTTGCTCGCCGCGCGATCAGCTTCAAACAGTGTGCGTACTCTCGCCAAGTGGTCCCGCACATGCGATACGAGGGTGTCCGGCAATACGGTGACACGATCCTTCTTACCCTTCGCATCACGAATGACGAGTTCGCGCCGGGCCAGGTCCACATCCTTCACTCGAAGCTGGAGACACTCGCTGATTCGGGCGCCTGAGCCATAAAGAATCGATGCCACGAGCCAAAACGTTCCCTGCAGTCTCGCAAGGACTGAATTGACTTCCGATCGACTCAGCACAACCGGTATGCGAATCGGTCGCTTGGCCCGGACGACATTTGCGAGCCATGGCAGGTCAATCTCCAGTCCATCGCGATACAGGAAAAGTACGGCCGCCAGCGCCTGGTTCTGGGTGGAAGCCGAAACCTTGTTTTTCACTGCCAACGCAGTCAGAAATGCCTCGACTTCCGGGCCGCCAAGTTCGCGAGGATGCTTCAGGTCATGAAACCAAAGAAAACGGCGTATCCAGTAGAGATACGTCTTCTCGGTCCGGTAGCTCAGGTGTCGAGTGCGAATTCGATCACGGACCTGTTCGAGAAGTCGCTGCGGCTGCACCATCCGTGGCTCGCCTTATGTCGTGGCTGGATTCAGCCCATCCCCAGGCTACACAGGCACTTACGACGGGGCTAGGTGATTATCAGGCCCAAATGACGTAAAACTATGCGTCATTGATGACGTTCAATTGTAGTTAGGCCTCATGATCAGAATCACACCGCTCCTATTCCTATTTGCTCTATCTCTGTCGATAGCAAGTGCGACCGAGCCTGCTGTTGCGCCCCCTGACGTCAAATTGGGCGCCAATGCAAATAGCAACGACATAGGCTTTAGCTCCGTTCAGGCGGCCCTCGCAGCGCTCTCCAAAAAGGAAGGCGTAGAGATACGGGAAAAGCAGGGTTGGACTACGATTTCAGACCCTAGTGAACGAACAATTTGGACGTTTGCGCCGATCGATCACCCAGCCTATCCAGCGGTCGCAAAGCGCCAGGTTGTTCTTAAAGACGGCAACATGTTCCTCGACATGCGCGTACTTTGTGAATCCACAACTGAAGCTTGCGACAAGCTCGCTCTCCAGTATCAGCAGCTCTATAACAAGACGATGGAAGACATCCGAAAGTCTCAATCAGCCCAGCCATGAGGCCTAACAATGCGTTGGAGCGGTCCGTGAAAAGTTCGGCAATGGGCGCCGCAGGCGCCCAGGAAATTATCGCGCCCGCGGCGCCTGGCGATTGCCTCGCGCGGCCCGCTCAACGCGGACGTTAGGTGGCACTGTAAACGACGTGGAAACTCTGTACGCAGTTACGCTTGTGGTTGCCATCGCAGCTGGAGCAATTGCGATTCTGACCAGTCTTCTTAATGTGCTAAAGACAGATGCGCACTTGCGGCTCGATGCTAAGGTTTGGAAGGTTCTGTTGTCGCATCGCCTGGCGAATAGTGCCCTTGCCCTGGGCGTCGTCAGCTTGGCCACTTCGATTGTGGTGCATTCACGATGGGGGCACGGCCCGGGTACCGTAGCGCCTTTGGACTTCGGTCAACTTCTGTCCGAGCACGAGGCCTTCCCGACTGTCAGCGCTATGTTGCTCTTGGCTTTGTTCTTGACGCTTCTCAGGAATCGGCGGCGTCGTGGGAGCGCCACCTAACTATGCGTTGGAGCGGTCCGTGAGACGTTTAAGCGAGCGCGCCGCAGGCGCACGGAAAGAGTTTACGCCTGCGGCGCGCTGCAACGGCCTCGCGCGGCCCGCTCAACGCGGACGTTAGACGGCGCCAGAACATGACATTGCCAGATTCGGCGCTGCTAGACATCCTTAGCGTCGGGCACATCACTTCGATCCGCTCTGACGAAGGCCTGTCTCTGCGCGACGCACTGAGTCGCGTCAAATACTCAGCTTTCCGGTCGCAGCTCGAGCCGGGTGTCATTCTTGCAGCGCTGAAGCAGAACGAAGCGCTAGTAGATCAATGGGTCATGTACTCTGAAGACAAGCGCACATCTGACGGCTGGTACATATTGACGGACAAGCGCGAAATTGGTCGCGTTGGCGACCCAGACAGCGTCATATGTTTCGCACGTCTGGACGAGGCTGTAGCAGAGTATGTTCTTAGGGAGCTCGATTTCTGGGCGGGTTTAAGAGGCGCCGCCTAACTATGCGTTGGAGCGGTCCGTGAGAAGTCTGGCGATGGGCGCCGCAGGCGCCTGGAATATTGTTGCGCCTGCGGCGCCTGGCAATTGCCTCGCGCGGTCCGCTCAACGCGGACGTTA
>JBGSWX010000031.1:0-1898 GCA_041751695.1 Burkholderiaceae bacterium
TTTGCCGGTGCGGCGCAGCTCGGCTTTGCCGATCGGCAGGGCGGTCATTTCCTTGCGAACCTCGCCGGGGGCGGCGCCGCGTGGATAGCGCACCGCGGCCGGGCCGTCGTGCTTGAATGCGGTGGTCAGCATCTGCCTGCATTCATTTTCGTCGGAGGCTGCCATCACGATCATGTTGGGCAGGCAGCGCAGATAGCTCAGGTCGAACGCGCCGTGATGCGTGGCGCCGTCGGAGCCGACCAGTCCACCGCGATCGAGCGCAAACACGATCGGCAGATTCTGGATCGCCACGTCGTGAATCAACTGGTCGTAGGCGCGTTGCAGGAACGTCGAGTAAATGGCGACCACCGGTTTCATCCCGTCGCACGCCAGGCCGGCGGCGAACGTCACCGCATGCTGCTCGGCGATGCCGACGTCGAAATAGCGATCCGGATATTCCTTTTCGAACCGCACCAGGCCGGAGCCCTCGCGCATCGCCGGCGTGATGCCGATCAGCCGCGCATCGAGTGCAGCCATGTCGCACAGCCAGTCGCCAAAAATCTTCGTGTAGTTCGGTTTGCTCGCGGCCGCCGCCGTGTAACCCACGCGCGGGTCGAACTTGGTCGGACCGTGATATAGCACCGGATCGGCCTCGGCGAGCTTGTAGCCCTGCCCTTTTTTCGTGACCACGTGCAGGAACTGCGGCCCGCTTAGTTGATCGCCCAGCTGCTTCAAGTTTTGCAGTGTGGGAATCAACGAATCGAGATCATGACCGTCGATCGGCCCGATGTAGTTGAAGCCGAATTCTTCGAACAAGGTGCCGGGCACCACCATGCCCTTGGCGTGCTCTTCAAACTTCTTCGCCAGCTCAAACACAGGCGGGAAGCTTTTCAGCACCTGCTTGCCCGCCTGCTTTGCGGCTGCGTAGAACTTGCCGCTCATCAAGCGCGCCAGGTAGCGATTCAATCCGCCCACCGCGGGCGAGATCGACATGTCATTGTCATTCAGGATGACGAGCAGGCGCACGTTGTCGGTCACACCGGCGTTGTTGAGTGCCTCGAACGCCATGCCGGCGCTCATTGCTCCGTCTCCGATCACTGCGATCGCGTGACGCTTTGATCCTTGATTACGTGCCGCCACCGCCATGCCCAGCGCAGCAGAGATCGAGGTCGACGAATGCGCGGTACCGAAGGTGTCGTATTCGCTTTCGGAGCGGCGCGGAAAGCCCGACATGCCACCGTACTGCCGCAGCCGCGCCATGTGATCGCGCCGGCCGGTGAGAATCTTGTGCGGATACGTCTGATGACCGACATCCCACACGATGCGATCGTCCGGGGTTTCGAACACGTAGTGCAGCGCGATCGTCAATTCCACGGTACCGAGGTTCGAACTCAGGTGACCGCCGGTCATCGATACCGACTCGAGCACAAACGCGCGCAACTCGTCGGCCAGCTGCGGCAATTGATCGCGCTCGAGTGCGCGCAGTTCGGACGGCAGGCGAATGTTCTTCAGAAGTTCCATCACGTCTCTGGCGTTTGCCGATCAGTTCTTGCGGCAAACGATGAAGTCGGCCAATTTTCGCAGACGCAGCGCGCTCGCACCGAGACCTTCGATCGCTTGCAGCGCTTGCGCACGCAAGCGGATCGACCAGGCACGCGCTGCCTGCGCACCGAGCAGCGAGACGTACGTCGGCTTGCTTCGTTCGGCATCCTTGCCGCTTGTTTTGCCGAGGTCCGCGGTACTTGCTTCGACGTCGAGCAGATCATCGACCACCTGAAACGCGAGCCCGATCGCTTCGCCATAACGCGCGAGCGCCTCGCGCGTGGACTCGGTCAGCGCCTCGGGGCGGCCGGACAGCGCACCCATCAGCACGGCGGCCTTCACCAGCGCCCCGGTCTTCATTCGGTGCATCTGCTCCA
>JBGSWX010000032.1:0-2276 GCA_041751695.1 Burkholderiaceae bacterium
ATCGGAATGAATTCCCCCGGAGGAATATCGCCCAGCTCGGCATCGCGCCAACGGCAAAGGGCTTCGGCGCCGACCAGCTTGCCGTCGTTCAGCGATATCAGCGGCTGATAAACGAGCTTGAAGTCGCGCGCTTCGACCGCCTTGCGCAGCCGCTGCTCGAGACGCAGGCGTAAGTCCGCGCGCCGCGCCACCGTCGGCGTGTAGAACGCATACGTCTGGCGGCCGCTTTCCTTGGCCTGATACATCGCGGCATCGGCCGCGTTCAGCAGCGAGTCGAGCTCAACCCCGTCCTGCGGGAAGAAGCTGATGCCCACCGACGGCGTGACCGATACATCCATGCCCAATACGCGTGCCGGCTCCGAGATCGATTGGATCAACTTCTTCGTCACCTCGACCGCATGCTCACCGTGTTGTATGTCGACCAGCAGCACCACCAGCTCGTCGCCGCCGCGCCGGCCGATCAGATGCGGCTCTCCGATCACATCGCGCATGCGGCTGGCGACGATCGACAACATCTGGTCGCCCACCCGATGGCCGTAGCCGTTGTTGAGCAGGCGGAAGTTGTCGAGGTCGATGAACAGCAACGCACAGCGCTTTTCGCCGGCGTACGCATTGGCCAGCACGCGGCCCGCGCGTTCGTCGAACGTCTGCCGATTCGCCAGCTGCGTCAGCTCATCGACCGTTGCCAGCCGCTCGATGCGCTCCTGCGACTTAATCTGCTCGGTGATGTTCTTGCCGATGCCGCGATAGCCGATGAACTTGCCCTCGGCGTCGTGCACCGGATCCCCGCTGGTGACGCTGTAGACGAACGAACCGTCGGGCATCCAGCGCCGGAACATCACGTCGCGGAACGGCTTGTGCGCGAGCAGCGTGGCGCGATGCTCGTCCCACGATGAAGGGTGAATCAATTCGCCCGGCAGATCCCAGCGATGCTTGCCGATGATCTCCTCGTCATCCAGGTCAATCGCGTCGCGCACGCCGCGCTGCAGGCGGGTGAAGCGCAGATGCTCGTCCATCTCCCAGTACCAGTCGGACGACAGCTCGGTCAGCGCACGAAAGCGCGCTTCGTTGTCCGAGATTTTCGCGATCAACGACTCGCGCTCGGTCACGTCCCACGCCAGACCGCGGTAGCCGGAGAACTCGCCGCGCTCGAACACCGCATGGCCGGATACTTCGAAGTAGCGGTTCTGGCCCACGTGATCGCGATGCAGCTTCAGCTTCAAGTGCTTAAATGGCTTCCGCGCGGCCACATCGCGATTCAGTTGTTCCCAATGGACCGTCATCGAAGCGTCGAGCCCCTCGATTTCCCAAAGGCGACGCCCGTATACAAACTTTTGCGCGCGCTCCTCGTAGTCGGCCGCGCCGCTCAGGCGCGTCACCCGGTGCTCGGAATCGGTCTCCCAGTACCACTCGGTGACCAGCATCGTGAGCGCGCGAAAGCGCTCCTCGCTTTCACGCAGCGCAGCCAGCGTTTCTTCACGCTCGGTCACGTCGCGGCCGGCGCCGTAATAACCCTGAAACTCCCCGTGCTCGTCGATGATCGGCTTGCCGGTCACGGCAATCCACATTGCGGTGCCATCGCCGCGCCGGGTCTTGTAGGTCAGCCACGGAAACGGCTCGCGGCGCTCGATATGGCCAAGGTAATCGGCGCGCACCTGGGGATCGACCTCGAACGCCGTCATCTCCAGTCGCTTTTTCCCGATCAGATCGGCGCCGGACTGGCGCAAATGGCGCTCCACCGCCGCCGAAAATTCGGTGAAGCGCCCCTCGGCGTCCTCGCGCCAGAACCAGTCGTAGGTGAGCTCCGCCAGATCGTCGATCAACTTGCGGCGCTTCGATAACTCGTGCTCGATCAGTTTTTGTTCGGTCACGTCGCGCCGAAAACTGATGATGCCGCCGTCGGCCGTCAGGCAGTCGGTCATCAGCAGCCAGCGGTTGCGCCAATGGCGCACAACCTCGGTGACTTCCGAGCCGCCGCGGCGGCGGCGCGCTTCTTCCATAAACTGTTCGAGCGTGCGGCCGTCGATGACTTCCGGCGGTGCAACCTTGTAGTACTCGGCCACGACTTCGTATAGCTGCGCGCCGGGCACAAGCAAATGCGCAATCTCCGGATAGAGCGCACGAAACGATGTGTTGCAGTTGAGGAGCCGGTCTTCGCGGTCATACAGCGCGATGCCGACGTTCATCGATTCGATCGACCGTTCCCATGCGGCCGCGCGCGACTCCATCTGACCGATGCGGATTCGGCTACCGATGACACCCAACACCAGCGCGAT
>JBGSWX010000033.1:0-5394 GCA_041751695.1 Burkholderiaceae bacterium
CCAGAGCAAGGGATCGAAAGATGCGTAGTTTGGTGATCGTCCTGGCGGCTTTGTCGTGCTCGCCGTGTGTTTGTTGATCGGGCGCCTGCTGGGCGGCGCATCGAACAAGGCGTTGGCTAAAGCGGCGCTGGTATTCATTGTTGTCTGGC
The DNA here is from genome assembly GCA_041751695.1 of Burkholderiaceae bacterium. Taxonomy (GTDB): domain Bacteria; phylum Pseudomonadota; class Gammaproteobacteria; order Burkholderiales; family Burkholderiaceae_F; genus JACCZX01. The sequence continues at coordinate 150 of JBGSWX010000033.1, forward strand.
TGGCCCTTACGGCGCTCAACATGTGGATCGGAGTCACGCAAGCCGGCTATTCCGTCGCAGAGGAGCTGCCGATCTTCTGGCCGACGCAGTAGCAAGCCTGCTAGCGCTCAACGGCGGCGTAACGGTTCACGCGACCCGCGGCTCGGGCGCTTTCGCTTCACCGCGCACCCGAATGTGCAGCTCGCGTAGCTGCTTTTCATCGACCGTGCTCGGCGCCTCGGTCAGCAGGCACTGCGCGCGCTGCGTCTTCGGAAACGCAATCACGTCGCGAATGGAATCGGCGCCGGCCATCATCGTGACGATGCGGTCGAGTCCAAAGGCGACTCCGCCGTGCGGCGGCGCGCCGTACTGCAGCGCGTCGAGCAGGAAGCCGAACTTGGCACCCGCTTCTTCGGCGCTGATCTTCAGCGCGCGGAACACTTTGCTCTGAACTTCTTCGCGGTGAATGCGGATCGAGCCACCGCCGATTTCCCAGCCGTTGAGCACGAAGTCGTAGGCCTTTGCCAGCGCCTGGGCCGGGTCGGTCGACAAATAATCTTCGTGCCCGTCTTTCGGGCTCGTAAATGGATGGTGCGCGGCGACGTAGCGTTGCGCTTCTTCGTCGAACTCGAACATCGGAAAATCGACCACCCACAGCGGCTGCCAACCCTCCTGCGATAACCTACGCGCACGGCCGAACTCGCTGTGGCCGATCTTGTTGCGCAACGCGCCCAATGCATCGAAGACCACCTTCGCGCGATCCGCGCCGAAGAAAATCAAGTCACCGTCCTCAGCGCCGGTGCGCCTGATGATCTCCACCAGCGCCACGTCGTGCAGGTTCTTGATGATCGGACTTTGCAGGCCAGCCCTGCCCTGCGCGGCCTGATTGACTTTGATGTACGCGAGCCCTTTCGCGCCGTAAATCTTGACGAAATCGGTGTAGCCGTCGATCTCGGAGCGCGGCAATTCACCGCCGCCTGGAATTCGCAACGCGAAGACCTTGCCGTCCTGCATCTCGGTCGCTGCCTTGAACACTTTGAACTCGACGTCGCGCATCACGTCGGTCAGCTCGGTCAGTTGCATGCTGATCCGCAGATCGGGCTTATCGGACCCATACAGCCGCATTGCGTTTGCATGCGTCATCACCGGAAAGGGCTGCGGCAGCTTGACTGCCAGCACTTCGTCGAACACGACGCGCACCATTTCTTCCATCATTTCGCGAATCTGCACTTCATCGAGAAACGAAGTTTCGACATCGATCTGCGTGAACTCGGGCTGGCGATCGGCGCGCAAGTCTTCATCGCGGAAGCACTTGACGATCTGGTAGTAGCGATCGAACCCCGCGACCATCAGCAGTTGCTTAAAGAGTTGCGGCGACTGCGGAAGCGCAAAGAATGCACCGGGGTGCACGCGCGAGGGCACAAGGTAGTCACGCGCGCCTTCGGGCGTGCTGCGCGTGAGCATCGGCGTTTCGATGTCGATGAACCCGGCCGCGTCGAGATACTTGCGCACCGCCATCGTCGTTCGATAGCGCAGCATCATGTTCTTCTGCATCGCCGGTCGGCGCAGGTCGAGCACACGGTGCGTTAGGCGCGTCGTTTCCGACAGGTTGTCGTCGTCGAGCTGAAACGGAATCGGCACCGACGGATTCAGGATTGTCAGCTCCTGCGCGAGCACTTCGATCTCCCCCGATACCAGCGAGGTGTTGACCGTACCTTCGGGCCGCCGGCGCACGGCGCCCGCGATCTGCAAACAGTATTCGCTGCGCACTTTCTCGGCGACGGCAAACACATCGGCGCGGTCGGGATCGCACACGACCTGCACCAAGCCTTCGCGATCGCGCAGGTCGATGAAGATGACACCGCCATGATCGCGCCGTCGATGCACCCAGCCGAACAAGGTGACCGTCCGGCCGATGAACGAGGCGTCCACTAAGCCCGCATATTCGGTACGTTTTTTCATGTTCAGGAGCGCCGGCCCGCTTCGCAGTCCAGCGACTTAAGTTAAGAGGGTTTGCAGCGGTGGAGCGTGCGGGGCTGCACGCGAGTCGAACGGTCGCCGGCCGCCCGACCCTAGCGGTTTCGATTCGACGTGACGGTCAGTGGGCAACAAATTCTCGTCATGGTGCGCAGCTTAATCAAGATGACGAATTGTCTCAACCGGCGCTGCTGGGGCTTCTGCCGTCAGCGCCGAGCGCTGTACTCGAGCGCCGACGCGCGGCGGGACGACGCCGAGCGAGATGTGAAACTTCAAGGCATCGTCCACGCTGATGTCGACTTCACGCACGTCGTCCGGGCGCACTACCAGCACGTAGCCCGACGTGGGATTCGGCGCGGTCGGCACGTACACGGTGATCGCGTCCTCCACGGTGGCCGCCGCGATCTTGGCGCCGGGCGAGCCGACCACGAAGCCGAGCGTCCACTGGCCACGCTGCGGAAATTCGATCATCACGACCTTGCGAAACGACTGGCCGCGCGTGGCCAGCAGCGTGTCGGAAATCTGCTTTACGCTCGAATAGATCGAGCGCACGATCGGGATCTGATTCAGCAGTCTGTGCCACCATCGAATCAGCCGCTCGCCGATGATGTTGGCCGCGAGCACACCGGTCACCAGCACGATCAGCAGCGACATCAGCAAGCCGAATCCGGGAATATGAAACGGCAGCAGCGCATCGGGCCGCCAACTCGTCGGCAACAGCAGCAGCGTCTGGTCCATCGTGGTGACGATCAGATCGAGCACCCAGAACGTAATGGCCAGCGGAATCCACACCAGCAGCCCTGCGATCAAATATTTCTTGAACATGGAGTGGGGCGTCAGCCGTTGTCGGAAGGTGTGCCGCTCTTCGGCGGCGCGGGTGGCGCCGGCGCGAGTTTGCTGCCGGACTCGGATTTGGACTCGGACTTCGATTCGGTCTTCGCTTCGGTCTTGGCCGCGCCTTTCGAATCCGCGGCGGTATCGGCCGTTGTATCCGATTTCGCTTCGGTCTTCGAATCGGCGGCCTGATCCGACTTCGCACCGTCGTCTTGCTTGTCTGGCTTGCCGGAGTCTTTTTTCTTGCCCGAGCCGCTGTCGCGAAAGTCGGTGACGTACCAGCCGCCGCCCTTCAACTGAAATCCGGCCGCGGTCAATTGCTTGACGAGCGCCGGGTTGCCGCAGCTCGGGCAATCGATCAGGCGCGCGTCGGACAATTTCTGGATCGCCTCCACGTCGTGCCCGCACTCTGAGCATTTGTATGCGTAAATCGGCATGCTGCCTCAATAAATACAAAACGCGCGATTGTAGGGGAGACAGAGGGCCTGTTTACACTAACAGCGTGAGGCGAAGGACGGTTTGCGGGGAAGTGCCTCTATTCAAATCTTGAGGAGACAAAAGCTCATGCGCACGCACAGAACTTGGATGCTCGGACTGACGATGCTCGCCGCGTTGAGTGCGGCTGGCAGCGCGTTGGCCCAGACCAATATCGAGAAGCTGAAGCAGATGAAAGTGGCCAGTGCGGATCTGAACATCCCGCCCGTGCCGCAGACCGGCAAGAACGCGGATGCTATCCGCGCGAATCTCGAGCGCATCAAGCTGCCGCCGGGATTCAAGATTGATCTCTATGCGATCGTGCCGGACGCACGGCACATGGCGGTTGCGCCGTCCACCAACATGTTATTCGTGGGCACGCGCAAGACCACGGTGTGGGCGGTGACGAATCGCAACAGCGGCGACGCCGCCACCGAGGTGAAGCCGTTTGCGCCTTCACTCAAGTTTTCGGTGCCCAACGGCGTGTGCTGGACGCGCGATGGCTTCCTGATCGTGGTCGAACACAATCGAATTCTGAACTTCCCTGCCGCCGAGTTCTTCTACGAGGGTCCGGATGTAGCCGTGATCGAAGTCGCACCACAAGGCAAGCTGATTCCGGTGGAAGAAGAGTCTTACAACCACGGTGCGCGCACCTGCCGCGTCGGCAAGGACGGCATGTTGTATGTGACGCTGGGCCAGCCCCACAACGTGCAGCCGCGCGACAAACTCAAGCTGTACGACCAAACTGGCATCGGCGGCATCGTGCGCATGAACCCGTTTGACGGTAGCAAGCGCGAGGTTTATGCGCGCGGCATTCGCAACTCTGTAGGCCTCGATTTCAATCCGAAGAACAACGATCTCTGGTTCTCCGACAACCAGACCGACGGCATGGGAGACGACATTCCCGCCGGTGAATTGAATCGCGCCACCAAACCCGGGCAATTTTTCGGCTACCCGTGGATTCAGGGCAAGACGCGGATTACCGAACACGGCTACGACAAGGACCCGTTGCCGGGCAACGTTACGGCTGCCGAAGTACTCACGGATGCGCACGCTGCAGACCTGGGCATCGTGTTCTACACCGGCAAGAAATTCCCCGCGAAGTATCAAGGCGGCGTTTTCACGGCCCAGCACGGCTCTTGGAATCGCACGAAGCCGATTGGCGCACGCATCCTATTCACGTCGCTAAAGGCTGACGGCTCGGCCGACAAGACGGAGGTCTTTGCCGACGGCTGGCTCGACCCCGAAACCAACCAATACCGCGGCCGCCCCGTGGATGTGGCGAATCTGCCTGACGGCTCGCTGCTGGTCAGCGACGATTTTGCCGGCGCTATCTACCGCATCACCTACGTCGGCGATGCAGCGTCGAAGCCTAGGTAACGCGCTGAAGCTATTGCTCGGTATCGCCGGCAGCGTCGTTCTGTGCGGTGCACACGGTGTGCACGCGCAGAGCGTCGCTGCGGCGGGCAAGGCGAAGGCGCAGGCTTGCATCACGTGCCACGGGCCCTTGGGCGTGAGTCAATTGCCCAATGCCCCGCATCTGGCGGGGCAGCCTGAGATCTACGTTGCCGATCAGCTCAAGGCGTATCGCTCCGGCAAACGCAGCAACGAAGTGATGAACGTGATCGCCAAGCCGCTGACCGACGAAGACATCGGCCAGCTTGCCGCGTGGTACGCGTCCCTGGTAATCGAGGTCAGGCAACCCTAGTCGATGGCAAGCAAGAACAAAACGCCGAAGTCCGCCGATCAAGCTCTGAGCGAACCGTTGAAGGTGGTGCAGAGCTCGGCGTCGGGCAAAGTCAAAGTCGCTGTTACCGACATCGACGGCGTGTTGCGCGGAAAATATCTGCACAAGGACAAGTTCGCCTCCGCTACCGAAGGCGGATTCGGATTCTGCAACGTCGTGTTCGGCTGGGATATGACCGACAGCGTGTACGACAACGCGCACGTGATCGGATGGCAGCACGGCTTTCCCGACGTC
>JBGSWX010000034.1:0-2250 GCA_041751695.1 Burkholderiaceae bacterium
CGTCGACAGCGGACCCTCGATCGGCATCGGCATCGGCGGCGGCTCGGGGCGCTTTGGCGGCGGCGGCGGAATCTCCTTTCCGTTCGGCGGTGCGCGCGTGAGCCAGGCTTACCTGTCTGAAACCGCGTTAATTGACTCGTCGAACGGCGCAACGATGTGGTCGGGGCGCGCGAGCAGCACGACCGCGCAAAATCCCACTGTACAGATCACGGAGCTGACGCAGGCGACCGTTCAGGCGTTGCAGGGCACCGGGCTGCTTTGATCCTGCCCAGCTGAGACGCTACGCGAGAGAGGGGCCATAACCGGTTGATCTGGTTACTGTTCCTTCTGATGCACGCACGTTAAAGAGGCGCAAGAAGTTCGCGGTTGATGCAGCAGCGACTTCTTCGAAACTCAGCCCCTTCAGCTCTGCGATCTTTTCAGCCACTTTCGGCACAAAGCCGGGCTCGTTCGTCTTCCCACGATACGGCACCGGCGCCAGGTACGGCGAATCCGTCTCGATCAGTATTCGCGATAGCGGCACTGCGCGCGCCACCGCCTGCAGATCGCGCGCGCTCTTGAACGTCACGATCCCGGAAAACGAGATGTAAAACCCGAGCGCCATCGCCGCCTCGGCGACCGCAAGCGACTCGGTGAAGCAGTGCATGACGCCGCCCACGTCGGCCGCGCCCTCCTCCTGCATCACGCGGATCGTGTCGTCCGACGCTGCGCGCGTGTGAATGATGAGCGGCTTGCCGCATTGGCGCGCAGCGCGAATGTGTGTGCGAAACCGCTCGCGCTGCCAGTCGAGCGGCTCTTGCAGGCGAAAGTAGTCAAGCCCCGTTTCGCCGATAGCGACCACCTTCGGGTGATCAGACAGCGCCACGAGTCGTTCGATGCTCGGCTCTTCGGTGTCCTGGTAATCGGGGTGCACGCCGACCGAGGCGAACACATGGCTCTGTTGCTCTGCGACGGCCAACACGGCAGGAAACTCGGTCAAGGTCGTGCAGACGTTGAGCGCTGCAAAAACTTTGTTCTCGCGCATGCGCTGCAATACGCCCGGCAAATCCTGCGCAAGTTCGGGGAAAGACAAGTGGCAGTGAGAATCGATATACATACCGCTATATACCGAACAAGCCAGCCTGACGCCGGCGCCGGGCGATTCCAGAAACGCTATAGGGTGTGGGTTGGGCGCGCCGACTTCAGGGCGGATCCGAGTGCGTCTTCGATGCGCTTGCGCGCATTGCTGCCCGTTTCATCGGCCGGAAAATGCACACCGATGCCGGGTGTCTTGTTGCCGCCGGCCGCGGGACTGATCCAGACAACTTTTCCCGCGACGGGTATTCGCGTCGGGTCTTCGAGCAGCGTCAGAATCAGATACACATCGTCGCCCAGTTGATACTGGCGCGTGGTCGGCACGAACATGCCGCCGGACTTCAGATATGGCATGTAGGCCGCAGACAGCGCGGCCTTTTCCTTGATCGACAGCGAGAGCACCGCCGGCCGTGCGCCGCCGGCGGGCGCCGCGGCTTGCCCATTTCCACCCTTGCCGCCGTCGTTCATCTACTCGCCGTTTGCTTACCGTGTCCGTTCGTTCGGGTGCATTGCTTCCACGTAGCCGAGCAATGCGCTTTCAATCACCAGCCGGGCATTCAGCGGATGATCGCTCGCCGCCCGCATCTGCGCCAGTGCCGAGGCCCACTCGACCACACGCGACGGCTCGACCGCCCGCGCAAGCGCCGCAAACTGCCGCTGCTGCTGCGGATAGTAACGAACGCGGCCAGCCAGCCTTTCCGCTAATAAGTCCCATCCCCACCGCTGTAACAGACGGATCGCCGGGGCCACGGCGATGTCTTTCGGCACCGTGTTCACGACTTCGGCGCCGGTCAACGCTGCGCCGCGGCCCAGCAGCTTCAGCAACGCATCGCGCGTATCCGGGTCAAGCGTCTGGCCATCGTCGGCCGTGTTGTCCTCATCGATGCCCAACGGTGCGCCGCCCGCCTCGGCCAACCTCGCCTCGGCGTGCATGACGCCACGCGATTTCAGCCATGCGAGTGCCTCGGCGCGGCTCGGCGTCGGTGCGCGCAGCAGCACGCAGCGCGAACGAATCGTCGGCAGCATGGCGTCGAGCTCGTCGCTGACGGCCAGGAACACCGCGCCGGACGGCGGTTCTTCGAGCATCTTGAGCAGCGCGTTGGCAGCCGTTGCATTCAGAGCCTCGGCAGGCAGCAGAAGCACGACGCGCCGGCCACCGCGATGCGACGAGACCGA
>JBGSWX010000035.1:0-8994 GCA_041751695.1 Burkholderiaceae bacterium
GCGTGAGTGGACCACACAGACCAATCGCCACGGTGAGCCGCGCTTGCAGGCCGAGGTCTATGCCAAGACGCAGGAGTGGCTGGGCGCCGCCGGCAAAGGCCTGGCCGACTGGGACATCTCGCGCGATGCGCCGTACTTCGGGATTCCGATTCCCGATGCGCCGGGCAAGTATTTCTACGTGTGGCTCGACGCACCGATCGGTTACCTCGCCTCGCTGAAAGCGTACTTCGATCAAGGCAAGGCGCGCACGAACGGCGAGCTGCGCAGCTTCGACGAGTTTCTTGCAGCTGACGATGTCGAACAGATTCACTTCATCGGCAAGGACATCATTTATTTCCACACACTGTTCTGGCCGGCGATGCTGAAGTTTTCCGGCCGCAAGGTGCCGGACTCGATCTACGTGCACGGGTTTCTGACGCTGAACGCGGAGAAGCTGAGCAAGAGCCGCGGCATCAGCATCGATCCGCTGCGCTATCTGGAAGTGGGCATGAATCCGGAGTGGTTCCGCTATTTCGTCGCGGCGAAACTGAACGGCCGGGTGGAAGACATCGACTTCAATCCTGACGACTTCATGCTGCGGGTCAACAGCGACCTGATCGGCAAGTACGTCAACATCGCGAGCCGTGCCGCCAGTTTCATCGGCAAACACTTTGACGGGAAACTGGCTTACAGGGACGAGCGATCGCTCGTCGACGCGGCGCGCGCGACCTCGACGCTGGTGGCCGAGGCCATCGAGGCGCGTGAGTTCGGTAAAGCGTTGCGCGACGTGATGGCTGCTGCGGACCGCATCAACGAAGCGTTCGATGCCGCCGAGCCGTGGAAACTTGCGAAGGAGCCGGCTCGGCATGCCGATTTACAGCACATCTGTTCACGCGCACTGCATGGGTTCAAGCTGCTCTCGGTCTGCCTCGCACCGGTGCTTCCGGACACTGCGAAGCGCATCGCGCGAGAGTTTTTCGGCCTTGATCACGATTTCGTCTGGGCCGACGCGGAGGCACTGCCGCGGAAAATCAATCACTACAAACATCTGATGACTCGCGTGGATCCGAAACAGCTCGATGCGCTATTTGAAGCGCCGGCCGCTCCGACGGAAGCCAAACCAACTCCGGGTGGAGTTGCGATTGCCGACAGCATCTCGATCGACGACTTCGCGAAGATCGATCTGCGCATCGCGAGGATCGTCAGCGCCGAACACGTCGAAGGTTCCGACAAGCTGCTGCGCCTGACGCTCGATGCCGGCGAAGGCCGTCATCGCAAAGTTTTATCCGGCATCAAGTCGGCATACAAGCCGGAAGATCTGGTCGGCAGGCTCACGGTACTGGTCGCCAACCTGGCGCCGCGCAAGATGAAGTTCGGCGTCAGCGAAGGCATGGTGCTCGCTGCCGGCCACGGCGACGAAAAGCAGCACCCTGGGTTGTACCTGCTCGAGCCCGATTCCGGCGCGCAACTTGGCGTGCGCGTCAAATAACAAGCAGATGGCTGTGACGGAAGCTTTGTTGGCGCAATGGCGCGCGCGACTGGCCCGTTTGCAGCTCGCGCCGTTCCGGCCCTATCTGCTCGAATCACTGGGCACTTACGACCGCGCTCGATTCTTTAAGGATCTATCGGCCGGCGTCACCGTGGGCATCGTTGCACTGCCGCTGGCGATGGCGTTCGGTATCGCCAGCGGTGCCAAGCCCGAGCAGGGGCTGTTCAGTGCAATCATCGCGGGATTCCTGATCTCCGCACTCGGCGGCTCGCGCGTGCAGGTCGGCGGGCCGGCGGGTGCATTCGTCGTCATCATCTACGGAATCATCGCGAAATACGGGTTCGCCAACCTGCTGATCTCGACGATGTGCGCCGGGGTCCTGCTGTTCGCGATGGGCTTGACCCGGCTTGGGCTGTTGGTCCGTTTCATTCCCGTTTCGATCGTCATCGGCTTCACCAACGGCATTGCCGTGTTGATCATCTTGTCGCAGTTCAAAGACTTCCTGGGATTGTCGATCGACCGCATGCCGGCGGACTTCTTTCAGCAGGCGCAGCTGATCGGACGCTCGCTCGGCACGATCAACCCGTACGCAGTGGCGATCGCCGCCGCGTCCCTGGCGCTGATGCTGTTGTGGCCGAAAGTTTCACTGGCACGTGCGTCGCCTCGGGGGCAGCGTTTTGTGAGGCACGTTCCGGGGACGATCGTGGCGCTATTGCTTGCCACCGCCGCAGTGGCGCTGTTCGATCTGCCGGTTGAAACCATCGGCAGCAAGTTCGGCGGTATTCCGCAAGAGCTGCCGTCGCTTGCGCTGCCGGCGTTCTCGTGGGAGCTCGTCAAGCAGTTGGTTGCGCCGACGTTGACGATCGCGCTGCTGGGTGCGGTCGAGTCGCTGCTGTGCGCACGCATCGCCGACAAGCTGATCGACGATCGCCACGATCCCAATCAGGAATTGATGGCGCAGGGAATTGCCAACTTCATCACGCCGCTTTTCGGCGGCATCCCCGCGACCGGTACCATCGCGCGCACGGTCACCAATGTCAAGGCTGGCGCGGTGAGCCCGATCGCGGGAATCGTGCACGCCGTCACCCTGCTCGCGATCGTGCTGATCGCCGCGCCGTTCGCTTCGAGCATTCCGCTCGCGGTCCTGGCTGCGATCCTGATGCTGGTCGCGTGGAACATGGGCGAGTGGCACGAGTTCGTGCGCCTGAGAAACTTTCCGATCACGTATCGCACGATTCTGCTCGCGACCTTTTTTCTGACGGTGATTTTTGACATCACGGTGGCCGTCGAAGTCGGTTTGGTGCTGGCCAGCCTGTTCTTTATTTACCGGATCTCGCAGATCACGCGCATCGAACCGATCGCACTGCCACCTGGCGGGACAGCGGCGCGTGTGGAGGCCTACCGCCTGTTCGGATCTCTATTCTTCGGTGCGGTCTCAAAGCTGGAGGCGGTCAACGATCCCACCCGCTACGTCGGTGCGCACGCGCCGCGCGTCATCGTCTTCGACCTGGCACTGCTGATCTCAATAGACACGACTGGAGTCGATGCGCTCGACACTCTGCGCAGGCAACTCGCTCGGCAAGGCGGTACGCTGATCCTGGCCGGCCCGCACGAGCAGCCGCTGTCGATGCTGACGCGCTCCGGCTTCATTCAGCGCGTCGGAGCCGACAACGTTGTCGGCGATATGGCTGCTGCCCTGTCGCGCGCCAGCGTGCTGGCCAGCGCCTAAAATCAGCTTTGCGGTTAGCAAAAGGACATAAAGTAATGCGTAGCGGTTACGAATCGGACATCACGCGCTTTCTGCGCGAGCTCAAGCGAAAAAACCCGGAGATCGAGCGAGGGCAGCGCGAAGGGCGCGCGATCTTCTGGGACAAGGATATCGACGCCGATCTTTACAAGCGCTACGAAGCGTCCGACGTTCCGCAGCCGGCTTACGTGTACGGATCGAAGCTGCCCTCCGGCAAGGCGAAGTAGTTGAACGCCGGCGCCTCTGACTTGTTCGATGCGGATGCTGTGGTAGTGCTCGAACCCGCGGCCGCACGCAGCACACCGGAGTCGGTCGATGCAGTAGCGCTCGCGAAGCTCTATGGCGAGCCGCTATTTGCGCTGCCCGACGACCTGTACATCCCGCCCGACGCGCTCGAAATATTTCTGGAAGCGTTCGAAGGCCCGCTCGATCTGTTGCTGTACCTAATCCGCAAGCAGCATTTCAATGTGCTCGACATTCCGATGGCGCCGCTGACGCTTCAGTATTTGACCTACATCGATCAGATTCGCGCGAAAAACCTGGAGTTGGCCGCCGAATATCTGCTGATGGCAGCGCTGCTGATCGAGATCAAGTCGCGCATGCTGCTGCCGGTGCACAAGGCCGACAGCGGGGAAGAGGTCGAGGATCCGCGCGCCGAGCTCGTGCGCCGCCTGCTCGAGTACGAGCGCATCAAGCTCGCCGCGCAGCGCCTCGATGAGTTGCCGCGCGCCGGGCGCGACTTCCTGCGCGCGGCGGTCGTCATCGAACAATCCATCGAAAAGCGCTTCCCCGACGTCAACTCGATCGATCTGCGCGACGCCTGGGCCGAAGTGCTGAAGCGTGCCGCGCTGACTGCGCGGCATCGCATCAGCCGTGAAGAGTTGTCGGTGCGCGAGCACATGAGCTTGATTTTGAAACGACTGCAGGGCACCAAGTTCGTCGAATTCGGCGATTTGTTCGACGCTGCGCGCGGCGCCGCGGTTGCGATCGTGCATTTTCTGGCCTTGCTGGAACTTGCGCGCGAAGCGTTGATCGATATCACGCAAGCGGCGCCGTTTGCTCCGATTTACATCCGGCTGGCCTACACGCCGAGCTGATTTCACATCCCATGACACTGCTCAAACTTCTCGCCGGCTCTACCTTGCTCGCTGCGGCTGCGGCATCCGCACAGATGAAACCGATGCAGCCGCCTTCTTCGACCGGCTCGGTCACCTTGCCGAGCGGTGATTCGTCGAATGCGTTCAAGGAAATTGCCGCGCAGGCAGCCGCCGACAAGTGGCTCGCGATGATCGATCGCGGCGAATACGGCCAGGCGTGGGACGACTGTGCGCAGTTGTTTCGCCAGCGCGTGACACGCCAGCAGTGGATCGATTCGCTGCCGACCACGCGCGCCCCGTTTGGTGCGATGAAGGCGCGCAAGGTTGAGCTGGCGGCGTACCGCGCGTCGCTGCCCGGCGCGCCCGACGGCCAGTACGTCACCGTGCGCTTTCGCACCCAGTTCGAGAAAAAGGAAGACGCCGAAGAGCTCGTGACGCTGAGTTTTGAAGACGGGCTCTGGCGTCCGACCGGTTACGGCATTCGCTAGTCGTCGCCTGTTTTCATATCTCCTGTGCCCGCCCGACTCACCCTTCGCATCGAACTCGATCGAGGCCGGCTTGGCCACGGCAAGGTCGAGTTGCTCGAACATATCGGGCGCTGCGGCTCGCTTGCAGCGGCCGCACGCGAGCTGCAGATGTCGTACAAGCGCGCGTGGGAGCTGTTGGCTGCCACGAACGAAATGTTCGCCGAAGCGGTCACAGTGTCGCTGCCCGGCCGCAATGTCGAAGGCAGCACGCAGTTGACGGCGTTCGGCGAGCGCGTGATCGCGTTGTACCGTGCGATTGAAAAGCGCGCGACTCAGGCCACCACCGTAGCCACTCAGGAACTAGACACCGTGAGCCGTTCGTCTCGTCCCGCCGGTCGTTCGCCGGCGCGGAGACGAGCTTAGCGACGACCTAACTGCGATCGCCGACGCGTTGGCGTAGTTCGTCGTTCGCACTAGATCGTGTCTCAGCGCAGCAGCGCGACGCTCTTGATCTGCGCCCATAGTGGCTGACCCGGCGTGATCTGCAGATGTTTGCGCGAGCGCTCCGTGATGCGCGCAATGAGCGGTGTTCCAGCCATATCGAGCTTCACCAACACATGCCCCCGCGTGTTGACGGGAGTGAGCTCGACCACGTTGCAGGCAAGTAGGTTGAGAAAACTGCTTCCCTCCGCTTTGTGAATCGCAAGGCTCACGTCGCTCGCCTGAATGCGAAGCCGCATGTGCTGCCCGGCCGTTTCAGCGCACCGGCTCACCCACACCCGGCCGCCCGGAAAATCGAGGCGGCTCAGTTGGTCGACATCGTCGTGCTGCGCGACCACCGCGTCGATGACCACGCCCACATCGTCAGCGAGCACGCCGGCCAGATCGAGACGCGAGAGCGTCTCGTGCAATCCGCCTTGTGCCACCGCGAGTCCGTCGTTAAGCAGCACCACATAGTCGGCGAGGCGGGCCACTTCGTCGGGAGAATGACTGACGTAGAGCACGGGGATGTCCAAGTCGTCGTGTAACCGCTGCAGGTACGGCAATATTTCGTGTTTGCGCGCAACGTCCAGCGAAGCCAGCGGTTCGTCCATCAGCAGCAGGCGCGGACTGACTGCCAACGCTCGCGCGATCGCAACCCGTTGACGTTCGCCTCCGGAAAGACTTCCGCTCATGCGACTTAACAGCGGACCGATTCCGAGCAGCTCGATGACGTCCTGCTCCGCAACTGTGCGCTGCGCCGGCGGTACCCGATTCAGTCCGAATTCTAGGTTCTTGCGCACCGACAGATGACCGAACAGGCTCGCCTCTTGAAACACGAAGCCCAACGAACGGCGGTGCACCGGCACAAACGTTCGTTTGTCTTGCCAGACTTCACCGTTCACAGATATCAAACTGTCTGGCGTCGATTGCAGGCCGGCGATACATCGCAAGAGCGTCGTCTTGCCGGAGCCTGATTGGCCGAACAGCGCAGTCACACCGCGCCCCGGCAAGCTGAGGTCTACGTCAAGCCTGAATTCATGCAAGCTCAAGTCAATGCGCGCACGAATGCCTTCTGCCACCTCAAGCCCTTTTCGTCTTTCGGTTGTAGGTGTAGAGCACGAGTAGCACCAGGAAAGAAAAGATCACCATCGTGCCGGCGAGCCAATGCGCCTCGGTGTATTCGAGCGCTTCGACGTGGTCGTAAATCTGCACCGATACGACGCGCGTCTTGTCCGGAATATTGCCGCCAATCATCAACACCACGCCGAATTCGCCGACGGTGTGAGCAAAGCCCAGAATGGACGCGGTGATGAAGCCCGGTTTCGACAACGGCAGCGCCACCGAGAAAAAGCGATCCCACGGGCTGGCTCGCAGCGTCGCGGCCACCTCTAGCGGGCGCTCACCGATTGACTCGAAGGCATTCTGAATCGGCTGCACCACGAAGGGCATCGAGTAGAAGACCGAAGCCACCACTAAGCCCCAGAAAGTGAAGGGCAGCAAGCCGACGCCCATCGCCTGTGTGAGTTGCCCTATCGGACCGTTGGGTCCCATCACGAGCAGCAGATAAAACCCCAGCACCGTCGGGGGGAGCACTAGCGGTAACGCGACCACCGCGCCGATCGGCCCCTTGAGCCACGACCTGGTGCGCGCAAGCCACCACGCGATCGGCGTCCCGATCAACAGCAGCAGCAACGTAACGACTGTTGCCAGACGCAGCGTGAGCCAGATGGCACCCAGATCGGCTGAGCTGAAGCCCATCGCGCGCGTTGCGTCAGAACACGTAACCGAATGATCGAATGACGGTCTGCGCCTTATCTGTTCGTAGATACTTCAGCAATGCTTCGGCGGCTGCGTTACCGCGTCCTGTCGACAGCAAAATGACATCCTGGCGAATCGGTTGGTGCATCTCCGCCGGTACCACCCAGGCCGATCCTTCGGTCGCCTTGCCCCCTTTCATCACTTGCGATAACGCTACGAATCCCAAGTCGGCATTACCGGTTTGCGCAAACTGAAAGGTCTGCGCGATGTTTTCTCCTTGTACAAACTTGGGCTCCACCGCCGCAAGCAACCCAAGCTTGGTCAATGTCTCGATGGCAGCCTTGCCGTACGGGGCTGTTTTCGGATTTGCGATCGCAAGCTTGGTGAATTTTCCCGACTTAAGGACATCGCCTGTTGCGTCGACGAAACCGGGTTTGGCGGACCACAGCACCAAACTGCCGACGGCGTAAGTGAATTGACTCGCCGCTTCCGCAAGCCCTTCCTGCGCCAACTTGGCCGGAGTTTCGTCATCGGCAGACAAGAACAACTGAAAGGGCGCTCCGTTTTTTATCTGCGCGTAGAAACGGCCCGAGGAGCCGAAAGCGAGCTTGGCCTTGTGGCCCGTGTCTTTCTCGAAATCAGTAGCGATAACGTTCATCGGCGCCGTGAAATTGGCTGCCACGGCCACGTTGACCTCCTCGGCATGCGCGCAGGGAAAGCCGACAAAGACCAGCAGTGACGCAGCCAAGATAGCGCTGAAGCGCATCAGAATCTCCTATTCCCGGTGGGAAATAGGATAGACGATATGGCGCCCGATGCCTAGGGTGGCGACTGCAGGGCGCCGATCATGCGGGTAGTTCCCGCGATCGCGCGCGCCGCATAGGGACGCGGCGAATCGCTGGTGTAGCCCGGCACGACGCTGGTCGCAAGATTGAGCTGTGGCAGCAGCGTCGCTGCAGGCCAGAAGTTGGGCGCGGCAACATTCGGCGCACCGGGTATCTGCGTCGCGGTGGTGATTATGTTGTTCGTCTGTGTTGCCGTTGCACCGCCCAGCAGAGACGGATTGCCGGTACCCGCGAAGATATTCGCGGTCAGCGTGATCGCTGCTCCGGTGCCAACGTCGAAGAAAGCGCCGCCGGAATAAGTCGACACCAGCGTGTTGTGCTCAAGCGTCACCGAGTTGTAGTTGGGCCCCCAGAGGTTTCCGTAGTGCGTAATCAAGATTGAATTGGAGGCGTTGGGACCCTTGTGCAGCAGGTTGCCGCGCATCAACACCCGGCCGCCATTGTCGAAATTCAGCAGATAGCTCGAGCTGCCGTTGTTGCCGTCGGCAAAATAGTTGTTCTCAATCACGCTCTCGCGCGACCGCGTCTTGAAGTTGTGCCCGACGCGCGCTTCGTGGAAGAAGCTGTAGCGGACGTTCAGCAGGCCGATTTGCCCGATGTAGATGTTGTGCGTGTAGCCGTCGCCAAAGCCGCCGCGTGCGAACTCACAGTACTCGACGGTGATGGTCGAATTGGTCCCGTTGTCGCTGAGGATGCCGTTCTCGTTGTCGTAGAAACCGACGTCGCGCAGCGTCAGCGTTGGCCCCTCCTGGCGAATGGCGGCACCGTTCTGATCAGGCACCTTGGCTCCGTGCAATTCCACGCTGTAAATGGTGGTGTTGCTGCCGCGAATGACCCAGGTGCCTTTGCCGTCCTCATGTGCTCCGTCGGCATACAGCTTGGCGCGACCTCCGATGCCGCAGATCGTCAGATTGCTGGCATCCCAGGTGGCAACGTCACCGCGGTAGTCACCGGCGGTGATATGAATCGTGTCGCCGTTCTGCGCCGCAGCCGCAACCGCGCGAATCGTCGCGTATTGCTTGCCGGGCCCGACAGTCAGAACGCGGCCCGCCGGCGTCGGGCAATTCAACGCTGCTGCTGGTGGCGGAGCCGGGGGTGCTGGCGGTGGAGGCGGCGGAGTTGGAGCGGG